>JANOBS010000192.1:0-1163 GCA_031411755.1 Luteolibacter sp.
TCCATCCAGGACCAGTGGAACCAGCCTTTCATTGGGATGCCTTCACGGATCGCCCGATGCAGCTCTCTCAGGTAACGCGTCAGAAAGTCGATTCGCATCGTGTCGTGCACCTTTCCATCCACGGCCACCCAGTCCATCGACGACAACCCGTTTTCAAAGACATACTGCGGGATCCCATAAGCTTCGTGGAAGAAGCGCGCGGCCCAGTAAAGGCCCTCCGGATGCACCGGCCAGCCGAAGGCCGTGCGCGGTTCGCCGGGCGCTTCCTCGACCACGCTTCCATCTGCGGCGATCTCACGGCCGAAGTAGTAGTTGAAGCCGTTGAAGTCCACCGGCTGGGAAATTTCCTGCATGTCTCCATCGCGAATCACCTCCTCAGTCACCTGCGGATGCCGCTGCGTCAGTGCCTCTGGATAACGGCCCTTGAAGACCGGGTCCATCCACCATGTGTGGCTCAGGAACAGGCGATGATCTCCGGTCCACTCCGGCTCCATCGTCGCCTGCCGCGCGGCTTCCACGCTGGCTTGATTTTCCGGGTCCGCCGGGATCGCGATGTAGGCCACATGCGCCATGCCGACCTGCGAGTCCGGAACCGCTTCACGGATCACCGAGGTGGCGCGACCGTGGGCGAGGTTCACGTGATGCACGCAGCGCAGCACCTCCGCTTCTGTTAGAGTCAGCCCCGGCGCATGCACTCCGGCGCGATGCCCGTGACCGAGGAAGATGGCTGGTTCGTTGAAGGTGATCCAGTCCTTCACCCGGTCGCCGAGTTTCGTCGTCACTGCCCGCGTGTAGTCGGCGAACCAGTCTGCGATGTCGCGCTCCATCCACCCGCCGCGCTCCTGGATCGCTTGCGGCAGGTCCCAATGGAACAGCGTCACGAAGGGCCGGATGCCCGCCTCCAGCAGGCCGTCGATCAGCTCATCATAAAACGCCAGCCCCTTCGCATTCACATGGCCCGTACCTTCCGGCATCACCCGTGGCCAGGAAACCGAAAGCCGGAACGACGGCAGCCCCGCCGACTTCATCAGCGCCACGTCGTCGCGCCAGCGGTGGTAGAAATCACAGGCCGTCTCCGGCGTGTGCCCGCCGAAGATCTTCCCCGGCTGTCGCGCGAACACATCCCACACCGACTCCCCTTTCCCATCCACCATCGCCGCGCC
>JANOBS010000193.1:0-21528 GCA_031411755.1 Luteolibacter sp.
GATCGGGGATCGGGATGTCGACCGGGCAGACCTCGTTGCAGGCGCCGCAGAGCGAGGAGGCTTTTGGAAGGTCGGCGAATTCCGGGAAACGATCGCCGAAGAGGAGCGGGGAGAGCACCGCGCCGACCGGGCCGCCGTAGTTGGAGCGGTAGGCGTGGCCGGAGGCCTGGCGATAGACCGGGCAGACGTTCTGGCAGGCTCCGCAGCGGATGCAGCGCAGGATTTCCCGGCAGTTCGATTCGAGGACACCGGTGCGGCCGTTGTTCATGAACACGACGTGCATGTGCTCCGGTCCGTCGGGCTGGTTGGCGGACTTCGGGCCGTTGATGAACTGGGTGTAAACCGTGAGCTGCTGGCCGGTGGCGGAGCGGCCGAGGAGGTTCAGGAAGACTCCGAAATCCCGATCGGTGGGAACGATTTTCTCGATGCCGACGAGCGCGATGTGGACCGGCGTGGGAGCCATGCCGAAGCGGGCGTTGCCTTCGTTCGTCACGAGCACGAGCCGACCGCTTTCCGCTGAGACGAAGTTGGCACCAGTGATGCCGGCCTCGGCTTCGAAATACTTCTTCCGCAGATGGACGCGGGCCTGGGTGGTGATGGTCCGTGGATCGTCGTTGTAGGTCTCGGAAACCCCTTCGCGGAGAAAGGTTTTCGCGATGTCGCGACGATTGAGGTGGATGATCGGCTTGACGATGTGGGAGGGCTCGTCGTTGTCGAGCTGGATGATGAACTCACCGAGGTCGGACTCCAGGCACTCGATGCCGTTTTCGATCAGGAAGGGGTTGAGATGGATCTCCTCGGCAGCCATCGACTTCGACTTCGTCAGCCGCGTCACGCCATGGCTGCGGAGAATTTCGAGGATCGTGTTCCGCGCGTCGTCATCGGTGTCGGCGAAGTGGACATGCGCGCCATTCTTCACCAACGCGGCCTCGGCCTTCTCAAGGTAGTGGTCGAGGTGGTGGAGCGTGTGGTCCTTGATCGCACCGGCGAGTTTGCGCAGCGAGTCGGGGTCCTTGTAGTCCTTTCCGAGCACGGCGTAGCGCTTCTCGGTGCCGGCGGAGGAGCCGTCGATGACCGAGGCCTGTTTCTCGTCGGAGATTTGCCGGGCGTAGAGGTCGATGGGTTGGACGCTAGACATGGGAATAAGGGCTTTTTTTGACCGCAGAGATTCTGAGGTTCACTGAGGTCGCTGAGGTTTTGGGAGGGTGTGGACGATGCGCTTTTTACCGAGAGGCCAGACCTTGAAATTGAGAAGCAAGGCAATCGGAAGGCCGGTGACGGAAAGATAGCCAAGCATTTGGGCCTCGCGTGCGGCGTTGAAGGCTTCGACACATTTAGCATCGACGATGATCTTTTCCTCAACAACCAAGTCTGGCTTCAGGTTGCCCAGGAAATGTTCCCGATAGCGCACCGGGTACTCAGGCTGCTGAACGAAACGAATGCCACGGGCCGCGAATTCAATGCACAGCGCGCGTTCATACAGCTTTTCATCAAGTCCCGGACGAAGCTCCTGATGAACCGCAATGGCTGCTCCAATGATCTCACGGGTCAGCTCCTGATGGGGAAATTGGATATCACTCATTTTCTGCGATCTCTCAGAACCTCTGTGCCTCTGCGGTTAATCGGCACTTTTCACCAGCGAGTCGCGGAGGAGCTGGATGACGTGCTTGTAGGGGACGGCCCGGCCCTGGACGCGGGCGAGACCGTCGAGGTGCATCAGGCAGGACATGTCGCCGCTGGTGAGAACGTCGGGGTGGTTCTCGAGGACGTGGTCGAGCTTCAGCGAGCCCATGCGTCCGGAAATGTGCGGGAAGGTGACGGAGAAGGTGCCGCCGAAGCCGCAGCATTGCTCGGCCTGGCCGAACGCGAGGACCTCGGCGTTCTTGATCGAGGAAAGCAGGGCCATGGCCGCGTCTCCAGTACCGGTGCCGCGGCTGTGGCAGGAACGGTGAAAGGCGATCTTGGTCGGCTGCTTGAATTCGCCCGGCCAGGTGGTGATGCCGAGGCCGTTGACGATGAAGTCGAGCACTTCCCAGGTGCGTTTCGCGAGGGAGTCGACCGAGTCATCCGGGCATTCCTCGAACTGAAGCGGGTTGCCGTGAAAATTCATCGCCGCGCAGGAGCCGGAGGGCACGATCACCGATTCGTCACCGGCGAACACGGCAGCGCAGTGCTTGGCCACCTTGCGGGACGTGGCCCAATCGCCGGAGTTGAAGGCCGGTTGGCCGCAGCAGGTCTGGTTTTCCGGGAAATCCACCTTCACCCCTAGGTGCTCCAGGACCTCGACGGTCGCCTTCGCAACATCGTCGTAGAAGGCATCGCAAAGGCAGGTGCCCATCAATAGGACACGTTTCGTAACGGGGCAGGCGGTGGTAGACATGGTGGATCGAAAAGTCTTCGGACACCCACAGGGCGAGGCCGATTGCGCAACGCCCGAAAGCCTAGAAGTGATGCGCCGGGACGCAACCCGAAAGGGATGATTTCCGGCCGCTCTTTCACGGGAGGCGGGTTGCCTAGGGCGCCCGAACGCTCGTGGAGGCTTGGGCACCGGTCAGGATGGCTTCAGGAAAAGCCAGACCAGCCCCCCGACGGGCGTGTTTCTCAAGATGCTCCTCGCGACTCAAGCCCAGCGACAGCCGGAGCAGTTCGCTTGCAGCGCAGGATTAGAGCCTGTCTGAAAAGTGCTTCTTGTCGATTGGGTCAGCTTTCTTTCTCCGCAGAGGTAATGAGGAATCGCAGAGATCACCGACAAAACTTTGATTGGGAGGTTCCGCGACCTCATCCACCCTCTGCGACTCTGTGGAAAATCGGCCGCCATTCTTCGTGTGTGGGTAATTTTCAGACAGCCTCTAGGCGACGTCGGACTGATTGAAGCCATCAATTCGGGCGAGCTACGGAGCCGGCCATTTCGCGCGGACCGCCCGTTCCCACTCGTCGGCCATCAATTGGTGGCCGGAGTAAGTCGGATGCACGCCATCCCAGATCCAATGTTCAGCGGGCGCCACCTTGCAGGCCCCTTCGAAGATCGGTTGAAACCGCACCAGCGCCGCGTCGTGTTTGGCGGCCAGCTTGGCGACCACGTCCTGCCGCGCCTGAATGCCAGCGCGCCAGGCTTCATAGCCTTCTTTCCGTTTGCCGACCGGCAACGTGAAGGGCTCGCACAGAACCAGCCGGAGCTTGGGATTTCCGGCCTTCGCCTGAGTGATGAGTTCATCATAGGTGCGCTCGTATTCATCGAGCGGCACGTCGTGCGACTGGTCATTCACACCGATGAGGATGCTCAACACATCGGGCTTCAACTCCAGCGTGTCCTTCTGCCAACGCTTCTGGAGGTCACGCACCGTGTTGCCTGACGATCCACGATTCATGAAATCGAGATTCATCGCAGCGAATGCCGCGCCGTATTTTGCGGCGATGATGAATGCGTAGCCGTGGCCGAGAATGTGGTTCGGATCGGCACTGCGCCCGCGATTTCCATCGGTGATGGAGTCGCCTTGGAAAAGAATGCGTGCGCCCGGTGCAAAGGCAGCGATGGGCTCTGCGGCTGGAAGGCTGCCGAGCAGGCTTGTCAGCATGGGGATGACGAGACGGATTGGATTCATAAGGTTAGCGCGCAGGCAGATGGAAAGTAACCGGAGTGGAGATGCCGCCCGCGGTCACGGCGGTCACTTGATAGGAACAGTCGACGGCATGGTCCAAGCCCGTTACCTTAACTATTTCGCTCAACGACAGCGCAAGATATAAGGCCAAACATGGCGACTGGAACGATGGTGGTGTATCTCATTTTCTTGCAGAGACCCTATGGCTGCGACTTGAAGCAGTCGGGCGCCTTTTGGATCATTTGAGGTTTGAAAGGGAGGTGTCGTGTCTGGTTCAAGCCGTGGGCTATCCCGCGTGAACGGGACCTATCCACATCCAATACATTGCAAGTAATGAAAACGAACTCAGACACGACCCGCACACTCTACCTCGGACTCGACGTCCATAAAGAACAAACCGTCATCGCCATCCTCGAAGGCGACCGCGACGCGGAGCCCCGCCACTACGGCAGCATCGCCACCACCCAGCACGCCCTGGAGCGGGCCATGCGCCGCATTGCCAAGCAGCAGAACCGCAACCTCGCGGATCTGCACATCTGCTACGAAGCCAGTGGTTGCGGCTTCTGGATCGCCAGACGCCTCCTGCAAATGGGCGTACGTTGCGATGTGATCGCCCCGTCCCTGATCCCCACGCGTTCCGGCGACCGCGTCAAGACCGACAAGCGCGACGCCGCCAAACTCGCCAAGATGCTCCGCTCCAACGACCTCGTCGCCGTCCACATCCCTGATTCGGTCGACGAAGCCATCCGCGACCTCTGCCGCGCCCGCACTGATGCCGTTGATGATCTCCGGCGCGCCAAGACCCGTCTGCTCGCCCTGCTGCGCCGCCTTGGCTACCACTACGACGGCAGCAAGACCCACTGGACCCAGAGCCACCAGAACTACCTGCGCGGACTCAAGCTCCCCGACGCCGCCCACAACCGCGTATTGGAAGACTGCATCGCCACCATCGACTTCCACGAAGCGAGGATCGCCAGGCTCGAAGACGAAATGCTCCAGCTCCTCGCCGACTGGCAACGCAAGCCCCTCGTCGAGGCCCTGATGGCATTCAAAGGCTTCAAACTCGTCGCCGCCATGGTCACGGTCAGTGAAATCGGCACGTTCAGCCGCTTCGAGCATCCCAAGAAACTCATGGCCTTCCTCGGCCTCGTCCCCTCCGAAAACTCCAGCGGCAAAAGCCGCAAACAGGGCGGCATCAGCAAGTGCGGCAACCCCCATGCCCGCTGGCTTCTCGTCGAACAAGCCACCCACTACCGCGTCCCACCCAAGATCAGCCCGCAGCTCTCCGAACGACAACGCAACGCCCCACGCTGGATCAAGGAACTCTCCTGGAAAACCCAGACCCGCCTCAGCCACCGCTTCTCCCTGCTGCGCAAACGCGGCATGCATCACAACAAGATCAAAACCGCCATCGCCCGCGAGCTTGTCGGCTTCGTCTGGGAACTCGGCACCCGCTTCGAATCCAAAAGCCCAACCCTCTAACACCCCGCTCCACCTTCCCTGTTTCAAAACCCCCGGCGTTCCTTGGGGGGGCTTTTGAAACATGAAAGTTTCCGCTACCACCAGGGACATCCGCACATCACCCCACCCACCACAACCCCGACCACTGCGTTGCAGTCCGGGATGAGACGCGCCAGCCGACTCCCTAGTCTTCCATTGACGTTCTGGGTTACCCCGGCCCCGCCGGGGGAGCACCCGTGCCTAGACTGAATCAGAGGAGTCAAAACCGTGAATAAAGAACCTGTTGGATAGGTCCCGCTCACGCGGGGCAGCCCACGAATAGCAGCATACAAAGCCGTAGGCGAACTGCTGATCACACTGGATCAAACGCCATGTCTCATCCCGGTCTCCAGCGCGCTGCAAGGCGCAGAACACTCATCTATCAAATGATGACAACAGACTCATTTTGCCCATTGACAAAGACGCAGCCATAGCAATGTCTTAGTCCTCCGAACCGCGAACGGAGGACGTTGATTTCTGAGAAGCCGGTAAAGAGCGGTTCGGAGCGACGGCTTGTTCTGCGTCTTCATTCCATGGTGCAACAGGTTCTCCGGGCCTTGGTTCGGCGCTCGGAATTATCTTAGTTGGTCCCATGATGAAGCCATACTTCGAGCCTGGATCACCCTTCTCAAATCGGCCGAAAATCTGAACAGGCGTCGACCAAGTCCCTATCGGAGGGTCGGAACGGAATGGCCAAGCGCTAAGTTGAACGGCGTAGGTCCGGTATGGTTCCTCACCGATCGAGTCTACAAGCCAGTGATACCCACCTCCATCCGTAAACACGCGTCCTACCAACCATACAGACGTGCCCGCCAATCGATCTCGATTCTTAGATGCATAAGCCAAATCCTTGACATCAGGTTCAACCGTCTTCGAGGAATCCATCGTGATGCCCTTCGAATCAAGAACGTGGACTGCGACTCCGGTTAAGATGCAGGCGAGCAAAACCAAGATGGCAACTCTCGTGGGTCTCATTTGTTTTTGCAGAACAGTTTTTGTTCGTAGGATCAAAACGCTTGATATCCACGTTCTCTACTTGGGTCCAGACTGGCGGAATTCCTTGATTTTACAACGATTTTCTTGGGTCAGGGTGTTGATATTGGGTGGTTCGGGGGTCGGACTTGGGCGGGGACCTGACGGGGCTGATATCAGGGGGATTCCGGATTTTGGATCTGGTGCGCCCAGTCTTTTCAGCGTGCTGCTCGTACTCCGGGTTCTGCCTGACATGCGAGAATGCCCAAGCCACCAAGCGAGCAGCTTGATCAATAGAGAGCTGAATTTTACCGTCAATTTACCCACAAGCCGAAGCAGTCGTCCTAGGCTCCGAGCATGATCCTCCGTGGACTCCAGTGGTTGGCGTGGCTCGCGTATCTGGCGGGCTGCCTGCTGATTCTCAACAACTCGATGCAGGACTATCTTCCGGGTGGTCCGGGGTTCTTCATTTTGGAGAAGGGGGAGATCGGCCGGAGCGCGCTTTGGCGGGGCTCGCTTTATGTCCACATCGTCGGCGGGCTGCTTTGCCTCTTTGCCGCGCTGCCGCAGTTTTCGAATAGCCTGCTCCGCCATCGCCCGTCGATCCACCGCATCGCCGGGCGGCTGTTTGGGATGAGCATGCTGATTCTCGTGAGTCCCACCGGCTTTCATCTCGCGCTGCATGCCAAGGGCGGGTTCCTGGGGAAGCTCGGGTTCCTCACGTTGGCGGTGGCGGGCTTCCACACCACGCTCGCCGGTTGGCGGGCGGTGCTGCCACGGCATCGGGACCTCGAGGCCCACCGGGACTGGATGACGCGTTCCTTCGCGCTGGCCGCCAGTGCCGTCACCTTCCGCGTCTATCACACGCTCGGCTACCTCGGCGGCATGGAGGCGGATAGCAGCTACGTCGTTTGCCTGTGGCTCAGCCTGCTCGGCAATCTCGCCGTGGCCGAGATCATCCTCCACCGCCGGAAGACCGCCACGTTTCTTCTCCAACCCCAAATCGAACCATGAAAACACCAACACTCGTCTGCATGACCCTCATCACCGGCCTGCTCGCCGCCGAACCGCTCATCCCTCCGATTCTCAACCAGGTCCCGACGTCGGTCCCGGTTCCGCATCCGGCGGCACGCATGGCCGTGGAAACGGAAATCGTCGCGCGCCTGAGACCGTCCCTGCCTTCCTTCTCACGGGTCTCGCCTCCGGTCGTCATGCCAAATTACCAGCAACTCGTGAAGGTGGGGGACGAGGAGCGACTCCCGTTCACAATCTCCATTTCCAATCATTTCGTGCAGCAATCCAGCGTGACCGGCTACGTGCGAGTCTCCGACAACGCCATCTTCATCTACCGCCCGGAAATGACGGACCACGTCCGCAGCACCCTCGATCCAAGGTTCGCGCCCGTGAAAGGAATGAGCACCCAGCCTGACAAGCAGACCTGATCCAATTGTGCCCGGAGAATTCTCGTCGTTTATCCTGCCTCAATTCCATTCCCACCGCCCTCTCGGGTAGAAATCGGAAAATGCACCGCAGACTTCAGCGATGAATACTGGGATTCAAGGTGCGTAACCCATTCCGCGATATGCGGCTATTCGCTTGCGGAACATGGATGCGGTGAGCGGATGCTCAGGCTCGACGTAATCATAGATGCGGACCTCGGATTTCCCCGGCCATGACCTGTCGAGCCTACCAGCGTATTGGACCAGGCGCCCTTTGAATGAAATCGGCAATGTCAGGAATAGCGTGTCGAGTTGTGGCAGATCAAAGCCTTCACCGAGGAGCGAGGACGTCGCGAGAAGAACAAAGCCCTGCCCCGTCGAGACATTCTGCTCGATCGCCTCGAAAACCGCAGCACGCGACTTCTTGCCCATGGCACCATCGAGGCGGTGGATCCGTCCTGCGACTTGCGGGTTCAGTTTGATCAGGAGCTTCTCGAGAATTCCCAAGTGCTCTTTCCTATCACTGAGCACCACGCAGTTTCTCTCGCTCGTTAAGGCTTCCAAGACATCAGTCACGATCTGCCGATTTCGCCCTTCATGGCCGATTAGCATGTCCCAGACCTGATGGATCGGCATGCGGGCTTTTTCAGGTGGAAGCCCGAGCTGAATGTCCCGAATGATGAGCTTCCGCACCATTCCCGAGTCCCTGTCCGATTCCATCTTGTGACGGATCGGACCACATTGGAGAAACAGGATTTTCTGCAAGCCGTCCTTTCGATTCGGCGTCGCGGTCAAACCCAACAGGAATCTCGCACAAGACTCTTTCAATACCGCTTCAAAGGAAGCCGCCGGCACATGATGACATTCGTCAATTATGACCTGAGGGAATGCACTCAACGAAGTAGCAGGTGAAGCCGATTTCACCAGGGTTTGCACCATCCCGATGACGATTCCCGATTTGGGCATTTCGGAGTTTTGAGCCAACACTCCAATCTCGCCCTTTTCCAAGCCGAGAAATTCCTGGAGCCTTGAGCGCCATTGTTCCAGTAACGGCTTTCGATGGACAAGGATGAGCGTGGAAACATTCCGAGCCGCGATGATGGCGCAGCCCATGACAGTTTTGCCCGAGCCAGGGGGAGCCAGAAGAACTCCATCATCATGCGCCAGCATCGCATCGACCGCGATCTGCTGAGCAGGACCAAGTTCACCACGGAAGGTGAATAAACGTAAATCTGCCTCAGGTCGCTTGTCCTCCATCTGCACCTTGCCGCCCGCTTTGCGAAACAGATCCTTCACCGCTTGATCCACGCCGCGCGGCAAGACGATTCGGTCCGGGTAGATTTCGCCGCAGAAGATGAAACGCGGAATGTTGTAGGTGCCAAATCGAAGGCGCTGTTTCTCGTAAAAGACAGGATTCGCCAGCGTGGCTAGACGCTTCAGGGCGGCAACAAGTGAGGCAGGGATTCCTTCGGTGGGTATTTCAATCTGGGCGTGACGGATCGCATTTGCAGTTCCGGTGTAGCATCCCTTCGTCACTGCCTCTGGAATGAGATCAAGCACACGATCCTCAAACCGAGGCAATGGCTCTGCTTCCGAAAGAGCATCCGCAGCTTGCATCATGGTCCGCTCAACAAGTTCATCCAGTTGATCCGGACTGACACGAGGCAGTGCCGCCAAATACGCCCACTGGTCAGAAAATGGCACGAGATGCTCATCGAGAAACACGGAGTTCCCCAGCTCTCTGGGCTTCGCTTGAAGCGGCAACGCGATCAGGTTTCCAAAGCCGCCCGCCGGAAGAGCATCCTGATTCGGAAAGAAGCGATCATACGAGGAGAGCGCCATCGCTGGATTGAGCGAGGAGGCTTTTGCTACGATCAACGTCCCCAACCGCCGGGCCATCAGCGCGGAAACTGGTTCACTAAAAAAGATCCACGCATGTCCACCCTCGCCGGAGCGAGAACGCTCGATTGCGACGTCAATGCCAAATTCCCGTGCAGCGTTCCGATAAGCGCGGGTGTCCTCACGCCATCCCTTTCCGTCGAAATCCGCCGCAAGGAAAGCGCAAGTGTTGTCTCCACGGATCGCATAAGTACCGATCACACTTTTCCCGGTCAGATGATCTCTCGCCGCCACTTCATCCAGACGCGGAAACGCCTGATGCAAGCATTCCGAGCATTTGACCCGAGGCTTTTCACAGACCCCGCGAAACCATTCATTCCGGCACACGGGAGAGTATCCCTTCATGCCCGTCTTGGGATTCTCCCAGAGCTTCGGATAGACGTCCTCTCGGCAGCGGAAGAGGGAGAGGAAGAGGTCGATTTTTTCGGCGGAGGAAAGCGACCCCGCCGCATTTTCATCACGGCGCTTATCTGCCAACAACTTTTCTCGCTCGCGAATCAACGCTTCCCGCAGAAACTCCAATTCGCAGAGTTCGGCGTCAATCTGACGGATGCGAGACACTATTCAATTGATCAGGCCTTCGATTTCGAGCCCCATTGGTTGAATTTTGCCTGACATAGACGTTGCCTCAGCAGGTAGGTTGTAGGGCGATTGAATCGCTCATTACTTGTCAGAATCTGCTCATCTTAAACAATCGCCCGGCATCTCCACTGTCGTCGAGGGTGAGGATAATTTCTTCGGGAATGGGGCAGAGGTTTTCTGTGTCTTCCAGAGTGGGGAGATCTTCGCTGAGGGCACTAAAGATGTATTGGATGCCGTGGGCGGTGCAAGTTTCGCGAACGATCCGGAGAAGGGCCAGCTTCAACTTGTTCTGGAGGCGTTCAAGGCCGCCGTCGTGATAGACGAAGTGGAAAAAGGGTTCCTTGGCGTAGCTGATGAGGACGGCTAGGTCAAAGGCGATGCAGAGCAACTGGCGGAATGACGTACCGCGGTCTTCCTCGGTGTGGAGGTCGGTTTCGGCGTCGCTGAATTCGGCGTGGGGGTCGAGATTGCCTTCGCCGTTTTGGTCGAGGTAGAGTAGGGCGGTGCGGCCAAGGACTTCCTTGATGATGCGACTGAAGGTGCGCTGGATTTCGTGGTATCGGGGGCTTCCCTGATGGACCATGTGGCGGATCTCGGAGGTCAGTTGCTCAGCGCGGGCTTTGGTTTCGCGGAGGTCATCCTGGAGGGCAAGGAGGCTTTCCAGCCTGGCGGCCTTCGTCTCCATGAGGGTAAGGTTGGCGCGGTCTTGGTCGATCTGGCGCTGGAGATCCTTGAATTTTTGAAGGCTGTCGGTGCCGCCGAGGACTCGCAGGATGTCCTTGCGGCGGTTCGAGAGGTTGGCGTTTGTCTGTTCGACGGCGGCGATCTCCAAGTGGAGGGTGGTAGCGCGATCTCGGAGGGCTGCTTGCCTCTCGGTGAGGATTCGGCGATTGAAGACGACGAGGTCGTCGTAGTCCCGCACGAGTTGGTCTGGGAAGGTGAGCTGAGCCTCGCTGAACACGCGCAGGATGTCGGTGAGATCGAAGTGGATGTCGTCATCGAGTCCGCGCTCGATCTGGGCGAGATCGTGGCGGGCGTTGTAAAGCAGGGTGATATTGGCGGCGATGTCGGTTTCGATGGACTCTGCCACCTCGCGGGCGAGTTCGGTTTCCTGACCGTGAAAATCGAAGGCATCGATGGCGCGGACTTTGGTTTCCACCTCGTCGCGTTTGACGGTGATGCTGGCGCGGAGTTTGTCGAAATCCTTGGGCTTGAGGGTGATTTCGGCCTGGAGCTCGGCGGCGTTGGCCTGGAGTTTTGCCGAGGCGGCGTCAGCCTCGTATTTCGCAGTGAGAAGGGCGTCGTCGAAGCCGAGGACTCTGGCGAGGTAAGGTTTCCAAGCCTTATGCATGCCAGCGCTGAACTTGGTGAGTTGGAAGACGTTTCCGTAGTCGCTCTGGCCGCGGAGGAAGTAGCCGAGGCCTTTGCGGTAGGACCAGGGCTTGATGGGAGTGAAGGCGAGCAGGCTGTCGAGGAGGACAACCGCGTTGTCGAAGGTCTCGCGCCAGTGATCCCATTCCGGCTCGGGCAGATCGGAGAAGTTCTGCCACCGGTGTTCGTGGCGTTTGAAGGCGATCTTGGTGGTTTCAGCGGCGGAGCGGCGGATGGTGAGAAAGCCGCCTTCGGGAAGTTGGATTTCGAGGAAGAAGACGAATTCGGAGAAGAGTTCGGATTGGCGACGGAAGAGGTGATCCTTGTTGACCTTCTTGAGGAGGCAGAAGTCGAGGATGTCGATGAGGAGGGTCTTGCCGAGGCAGTGACCGATCTTGGAATCGTCCTTGGAGTGGCGGATGTGGGCGAGGACGACATTCAGCCCGTCCCGGAAACGGATGGGCGGGAAGATCGCGGGTTGGTCGGAGTAGAGGTGGCTGAGCTTCATGCGGAGTCACATTTCCGGGGTTGTAAGTATTCGAAGGAATCGGTCTGCGGATGGTAATCGACGCGTCCGACGAAGTAGAGGAAGTGGACGGTCGGGAGGAAGACCACTTCGGCATCGTCGCCCAGATCGGCAATGCTGGCCTTCAGGTCGGCGAAACGACAGATCCGCTCCCGCTGCAAGCGCGCCAGCAGACGACTGGCGGCACGGAGCACGCAGGTGTTGAGATTCAGGTGTTTCGCGGGGCGGATCATGGTTTCTGGCCGATTTCGCAGTTCACATACATGTAGTGGATCACGATTTTTACGAGGCGACGGGCGGATTGGATTTCCGGGCAGCGTTCGTGGATGAGATTGTAGAGGGTTTCGAGGGCTTCGTCGAATTTGCTGAAGCGGTCCCGATGGACGATGAGCTGGCCTTTCAGCTCGTCGGCGACGGTGTGGTATTGCTCCTTCAGGGTTTCGTTGCGGGGGTTTTTTAGGAATTTCTCGATTTCCGGGAAAAACGGCATTGAGCTTTCCTTGATGTATGAGTCGTAAGCTACGGTGAGCCCGTTGATTTCGTTCTTGGCGGGCAGGCCGGGGTAGTCTCGGAAGTCATGTTCGCTATCGAAAGCGCTGGGTAGGGACTGCCGGTGGCTATGTAGGGCGAGGATGACATCGCGCAGATCCTCAGGGATGAATTGGATCGGCGAGCGGAGTTTGTCGAGGCCTGCTACTTTCGCGATGTGCGGGTGGAGCAGGAGCTCGCGTTGGATGTCTTCTAGGCCACGGAGCCAGACGTGTTCAACGCCGGTGGCAGACTTGATTCGTGCCGGGATGCGGTCCTCGGCTCCTCCGGTTTTCCGGCGATTGGTGAAGATCAGGTAGTGGGTCAGGGCACCCTCCTTGAACATCCGCTTGATCTTGGGGATTTCCTTGTCGATGAGCGTGGTCTCGAAGTCGTTGTCCGAGCATGAGGCGACGGGAGAGGAGGTGTGCTTGGCCTGAACAATGAATTTTCCTGAGTCGGGGGCGTTGGTGCTGGGGAAGGCGGTCGCCGTGCCTTCGAATTTGGCGTCTTTCCCGCCGTCACGGCCGGGGGCGAATGAGGTGATGCCGATGCCCATGAGTTCGCGGCAGATCATTACGACGAGTTGCTCGAACTCGGTGTCGTTGAGGTCATGGATGGGAAAGCGGGACACCTAGAAACGATGCCAAGAGCATCGTAAAAGTCGAGTTCACTACGCGGGGCGGCCTGACTTCCTTAAACCCTCTCCGCTTCCACCCAACGCTTTCTCGGCAATTCAGTTCTCCGAGAGCGTCTGGGAATCAAGCATTCGGAATCAGGTTCACCCCACGTAACCCGAAGAGCGGCGCGGCGGCGAGGAAGTGCCGGTCGTTGGAATGGACTTCGGTGAAGCCATGTTCGGCAGCGCAGACGAGGTGGAGGGCGTCGGCGGCACGAAGGAAGGTCGTGTTGGGAGCTTTCCAGAAGAATTGCTCAAGCCGCTGTTGGATGGAGTCGGTGAGTGGGAGCCAATGATAGAAGCCATCCCGGGAGTCGTTGATGAACTGCTCCAGAACTGAGAGGTAGGGGCCCTGCTGGAGACGTCCTTCCCGGAAAGCGCGATGAAAGGCCGCGACGATTTCCGCTTGGGCGTGCCAAGCACTGGCGATGGCGCTGCCAGACCCGGCCAGCTCGCGGACCCTTTCGAATCCAGAATCGCGAAGGTAGAGGCGGACCAGATACGACGTGTCAAAGTAGGGCAGATCAGCGGGCATCGCGGTCGTCAGAGATCAGGTCTGTGATATCACGATCGGTGGACCGCGGCGTGAAGGCTCCTTCCGCTTCAAATCGGGCAAACCCTGGAAGAAGCTTGCGCCTTTCCATGAAGGACTGGCCCAATGCCGGGCTGGAGGAAACAGGCTCCAGCTCTTTCGTCAAAGACGTGAGGACGATTTGCTTGAGCGTCTGGCCGGTCTCGATGGCACGGATTTTGGCTTTTTTGTAAAGCGCCTCAGGAATGTCGACCGTCGTCTTCATACGAACACCATACGGGAATATGGTTTCCCGTCAATCCGTGTCTCCTTTCGGAAGGCTATCCACCTGAAACAGCCGATGCGCAGGCAAAGTGGATTCCTTGGGAAATTGAAGGTGGCCAAATGGAGTCTTTCCCGCCCCGGACGTTTTGCCATTGAAAACCAGCGCCCGGCCTAGTTTTCTCCCGGTCCCATGTCCGCCGAACGGAAGACCCTTGATGAGCGCCAGCAGATGACGGAGCTGGAGCGCCTGCGCCACTCGTGTGCCCACGTGATGGCCACCGCCATCCTGCGGATCTGGCCGGACGCCCAGTTCGCTTACGGTCCACCGATCGAGGCTGGCTTCTACTACGACTTCGACATGGCGCACCGGATCACTCCGGACGACTTCGAGAAGATCGAGGCCGAGATGAAGAAGATTTCGAAGGAGAACCAGAAGTTCGAGCGTCGCGTGCTGAGCCGCGAGGAAGCAAAGGCGATGGCGGAAAGCGGTCGCCTCGGCGGACTTTCGGAACGGCCAGGCAACGCGAGCCGCTTCAAGCTCGACCTGATCGACAAGATCCCGGAAGGCGAGGAGATCTCCTGTTTCCAGAACGGCGAGTTCATCGACCTCTGCGCCGGCCCGCACGTCGGCTACTCGGGGAAGTGCAAGAACGTGAAACTGATGTCAGTTTCCTCGTCGTTCTACCTCGGCGATGAATCGAAGGGCCAGCTCCAGAGACTTTATGGAACGGCCTTTGAATCGAAGGAACTCCTCGATGAGCACCTCAACCGCCTGGAAGAAGCGAAGAAGCGCGATCACCGCCGTCTTGGCCGGGAGCTGCAGCTTTTCCACATCGACGAAGCCGTCGGCCAAGGCCTGATTCTGTGGAAACCGAAGGGCGCGCTCGTCCGTCGTTCGCTCCAGGACTTCATCACCAAGGAACTTGACAAGCAGGGCTACTCGCAGGTCTTCACGCCACACATCGGCAAGCTCGACCTCTACCGCACCAGCGGCCATTTCCCCTACTATCAGGAAAGCCAGTATCCGCCGATCGCCGAGCGCGACGTGTTGAAAAAACTCTCCGACGAGAACGCGACGTGCAGCCAACTGCTCAATGGTCTGAACAACGGCGATTACGAGGGCTACATGCTCAAGCCGATGAACTGCCCGCACCACATCAAGATCTATGCGAGCGAGCATCACTCGTATCGCGATCTGCCGGTGCGCCTCGCCGAGTTCGGCACGGTTTACCGCTGGGAGCAGTCCGGCGAACTCGGCGGCATGACCCGCGTCCGCGGTTTCACGCAGGACGACGCCCATCTTTTCTGCACCCCGGATCAGGTGGCGGCGGAGGTGAAGAGCTGCCTTGAGCTGGTGAAGACGGTGCTCGGCACGCTCGGCATGAACGATTATCGCGTCCGTCTTTCGCTGCGAGATCCTGACAGCACCAAGTACGTCGGCTCGCCCGAGAACTGGGACAAGGCGGAGGACGCTCTCCGCGCCGCCGTGCAGACCCTCGGAGTCGAATACAGCGAGGAGCCCGGTGAAGCGGCATTCTATGGCCCGAAGATCGACTTCGTGGTTCGCGACGTCATCGGCCGCGAATGGCAGCTCGGCACCGTGCAGGTGGACTACAACCTGCCAGAGCGCTTCAAGCTGGAATACATCGGAGCGGACAACCAGGCGCACTGCCCGGTGATGATTCACCGTGCGCCGTTCGGATCGCTGGAGCGTTTCACCGGCCTTCTGATCGAGCATTTCGAAGGCAAGTTCCCCGCCTGGCTCGCGCCGGAGCAGGTCCGCGTCCTTCCTATTTCGGAAAAGACCCTCGAAGCCGCCGAAGCCGTCGCCGCCAAACTCGCCGATGCCGGAGTGCGTGTGACCGTGGACCGCGACAACGAAAAGCTCGGCGCCAAGATTCGTCTCGCCCGTCTCGACCGCGTGCCCTACATGCTGGTGCTCGGCCAGAAGGAAGTCGATGAAGGCACGGTCTCGGTCCGCCATCGCGATCGCGAGGATCTCGGCACCCGCTCAATCGAGCAGTTCGTCGCCGACATCACCGAGGAAATTGCGGAGCGTAGGCTGTGAGGCGATCGAACTTGGGCCGATTCCAAGACCTATGTGGACCGAAGGATTCTTCGAAAGCATCAAAATTTCCCGCGCCTTTGCACGGGAGAATTTAGCTTACTCCGAAAAGCTCGTTTTTCCGAGATCCTCGGCCAGGAAGGTGGGGCTTCCATCTTCCAAATCAGTAAAGCCTGATAAAGCCCGTGGATCGGAAAAGTCGTCACCGGGATCATCCAAAGATTCATCTTGATCGACCGCTCTCCCATCGCTTAGAAATCACGTCAGCACGACTGTTGCTGGCGACTATCGGATGAATCCATGCTCGCCGCCAACCGCTTCGGTGGTGCTTCCGGCCATTCAGCCGCTTCATGATTTCCTTGGAACGATACGAGAACCCTTCCGCAGCCGGTCGATTTGACCGGTTGAGTGCACGCGTCCCGTCCGTATGACCCGGCCTGTGCCAGATCGTTCCACTTTCCCCTTCGCAATGCATTTGCGTGACGGATTCGTCCGTGCCCGCCGCATTGTGTCGCAGACACCCATCGGAGGACACAGTCATCGCTAAGCCATCCAGAGACCAAAACAGGGGTCGTTACCGCGATATGACGCGGATCAACGACCGAATCCGCGCCCCGCGCGTCCGCGTTGTCATGGCCGACGGCCAGCAGCTCGGCGTCATGACCGCACGCGAGGCCCTCATGAAGGCCCAGTCGCTAGGACTCGACCTCGTCGAAATCGCCGCCCAAGTGGACCCACCGGTCTGCAAGATCGTCGACTACGGGAAATACAAGTATGAGCAGGCCAAGCTCAAAAAGGTGAAGTCGAAGAACTCGACCCGCATGAAGGAAGTGAAATTCCGCGTCGGGACGGGTCAGCACGACTACAACATCAAGATGGGCCGCGCCGAGACCTTCCTTGAAGGAGGCCACAAGGTCCGCTTCGTCCTCCAGTTCCGCGGACGTGAAAACGCCCACAAGGATCTCGGGTTTGTGGTGATGAAGCGCATCGTCGAGGACCTCAAGACGATGGGCCAGATCGACCAGGAGGCGCGTCTCAACGGTCGCGCCATCGGCATGATCATCACCCCACTGCCTGCGCATCAGCGGAAGCGGAAGTTCCATCTGTTCCATGGTGAACTGATGGAAGAGGATGACTTCGAAGAGGATGAGGACGGCGGAGACGACGAGGAACTCGTGATCATCGACGATGACGAGACCACCGCTCCGGCGGCTGACGAGTCCGCCCCTTCCGAGGCTGTCTCCGAAGACGAGCCGAAAGCCTGAATTCGACAATCTCCCAGCCGCTGCCGGTGCTGCTTTACGCGGCAATCGGCAGCGGCTTTTTTCTTTTCCATGCATCACCTCTGGTTGTTCGACATTGATGGCACGCTGGTGGACACCGGCGGTGCCGGCCTGACCGCGTTGACGGAGGCAGCAGTCGAGTGTTTCGGCGAAGCCGGTCCGGAACTTGATCTCGCGGGCAGCACGGATCTGGGGATCATTCAGAATTTCCTCGATCACTTCGGGAGGGAATACGATCCGACGTTCGTCGATGCGTTTTTCGCCTTCTACCTGGAGCGGCTCGAATGGAATCTCGCCCACGGAGGATTCCCAGGAAAAGTCCTGCCGGGAGCCGTAGGCTTGCTGGAGAGATTGTCGGAAACACCGGACATCCACCTCGGCCTTCTGACCGGAAACATCGCGGGCGGTGCCGCCGCCAAGATGCGCCATTTCGGGCTCGATCACTTTTTCCCATTCGGCGGCTACGGCTGCGACTTCGCGGACAGGAACAAGCTCGGCCCCGTCGCGACCGCCCGGGCCACCGCCCACAGCGGACGTGCCTTTCGGCCGGATGAAATCGTGGTCATCGGTGACACCCCGAAGGACATCGCCTGCGCCAAGGCTCTCGGCGCTCCCTGCATCGCGGTGGCCACCGGTCGGTTCAGCATTGAGGAGCTGCGGCAGCATTCGCCGTATCGGGTGATCGCGAGCCTGGAGGAACTCTGAGCCGTTTGAGGGGCTAGGCGAAATGACGAATGAGGAAATCCGAATGACGAATGGTGAGAATTGGTTCTCTTCTCTTCGTTTCGAATTTAGTGCTTAGGATTTAGAATTTTCTCCCCTCAGGAGTACTTCAGCTCCTTCGAAGGATCGAGTTCGAAGTCCATGGAGAAGTGCCCGACCGTGTTCGGCTTGATCACGGTCTCGAGGAACTTCAGGTGGAAGGCGTCGTCGAGGGTCATCTTCAGCTTGTCGAGCGACTCGACCTCGATGGCGAAAAAGAACTGCCACTCCGAACGGCTTTCGACATTGCGGCCTGATTTCACTCCGAGGACTTCGGGGATCTTGAGCAGGATGCTGCGCGTGGTGCGCACCATTTCCTCCAGCTTCGGGCCATCCACCTCAGGCTTCAGTTGGAAGAAGACGACGTGATGGATCATGAACGGATCAGGACTTCCAGTTGAGAGCGCCCTTTTTCAAGGCATACACGTAGGCGAAGGCCAGCGTGCCGGCGAATCCCGCCATGCTGACCAGAGCGATCGGACCGTGCGCCACCAGATCACGGAACTGGACGGCCCATGGATACATGAAGACGACCTCGATGTCGAAGATCACGAAGAGCATCGCCACCAAGTAGAACTTCACGGAGAAACGCGGGGCACCATCGCCAATCGGAACCATGCCGCACTCGTAGGCGGTGTCCTTGGTCTTGTTGTTTCGACCGGAGCGCCCGAGCACCACGCTGAGCGTGAGGGTCACGGCGGCGAAACCGATGGCGACGAGAATCTGGAAGAAAATGGGAAGGTAATCCTGCAACATGGCGGTAGGTGGCGGATGTTGTTCGGGCGGACCGGGGATGGGTAGAAAAAAAACCCGCGTCGGCTGAACCGGCGCGGGTTTTGGAAACTCAGGGATGGCGAATGCTCAGGATGCAGCTTCCTCTTGAGCGGCAGCGTATTCGCTGGAGGCTTCTTTCACGCGGGCGGTGCCCTTGTATTCCTTGCCAAGCTTTTCGACGAGGCCACGGGTGACCAGGTTCTGGAGCTTTTCATAGGCGCGGAGACGGAGCATTTCCTCTCCGCCGCTGACCGCGTTGCGAACCTTCAGATTTTCGAAGACCCGTTCGAAGAGGTCGTTGAATCCAAACACTTTGCTCTCTGAGAGCACATTCACAAGCTCATCGGTGACGTGGTCAGGAAGACGGCGCGAGAATCTGGTTCGTTTCGTGGTGGTTGCCATAACGGGGTGAGAGTAGCACCCCTTTGTTACAAAAGCGACCCCTAAAATGACAAACGATTCAGAAGAGACATTGATATTTTGCAAGAATTAATTTTCAGGAATGGCTTCAAACTTTGAGCCGATTGCTTTCCCGGGAGATGGGCATTGACGGTGCCAGCCCCCTCGGCAAGGTGGCAGCGTGATCGCGAGACTACGCGGAACCGTGCTGGAAGCCTATCCGAACCGACTGGTGGTGGATGTGCAGGGGGTTGGATATGAGGTGCACGTGCCCCTTTCCACCTTCGATCGTCTGCATGCCGCTGAGGGGCTGTCGGTGGACCTGCGAACCCATCTCCACATCCGGGAAACGGCGCACACGCTCTATGGATTCGCCAGCGAGGAAGAGCGGGACGTTTTTCTACTGCTGATCGACCGCGTCAGCGGGATCGGCCCGGCGATCGCGATGGCGGTGCTGAGCGGAATGCCGGTGCCGCATTTCAAGACGGCGGTGGTCTCCGGCGATGTGACGGCGCTTTCGAGAATCAAGGGGATCGGGAAAAAGACGGCGGAGCGGATCGTGCTGGAGCTCAAGGACAAGGTCGGCGTCGCGGAAACCTGGCAGGACGCAGCCGCCGGACAGATGAGTGCAGGGGCGGCGGATGCCGAGCTGGCGCTGATCGCTCTCGGTTACAAGCAGGTCGATGCGCGGAAAGCGGTCCGAAAAGTGCTCGATGCCGACCCGGCAGCACCAGCTGAATCTCTGGTCCGTGGAGCGCTGCGGCACCTTCAGGGATAAGCAACAATTTCACGATGGCCCTCACCCTATCGCAGCTCAAGGCGGCATTGCCGCCCGGAGGACTCTTCGGCGGCGGTTCCTGGCGATGGTCGCCGGAGCCTCTGGCACTCACCCAGGCCGAAGCCAGGGCAATCACCCGGCTCGGGCATCCGTTGGCGAAATTCCAGCAGGCCAGCGACGCCATCTACCGCCGCAGCGCGCTGGGAAAACTTCCGACCTGGATCTCCGCCCTGCTCGACGCTGGAAAGCCGGACTGGATGGTCAAGCTGCAGCGCGAGCCCGGCTTGGCGGAGCAGTTTCCCCGCGTGATCCGACCGGACCTGATCCTCGGACACGATGGCCCGGCGATGTCGGAACTCGACAGCGTGCCGGGCGGAATCGGCGTCACGGCGTGGCTTTCGCAGGTGTATGCCGATGCCGGCTTCGACGTCCTCGGAGGTCGCGATGGGATGATCGAGGGCTTCCGTTCCCTGCTGCCGGAGGGCGGGGCGATCCTCGTTTCCGATGAATCCGCAGACTATCGGCCGGAAATGGAATGGCTGGCCGCCCAACTCGGCGCCGCCTGGGACGTGGTGGCGGCGGAGGAGTATCAACCGGACGGTCGGGACCTTTATCGCTTTTTCGAGCTCTTCGACTGGGAGTCGATCCCACTGGCCAGGCGACTGGCAGAAAAGTCCGCTGCTGGCGAAATCCGGATCACCCCGCCGTTCAAGCCCCACCTGGAGGACAAGCTTTGGCTCGCACTGCTCTGGTCCCCCGCCCTGCGGAAGATCTGGAGTCAGTCGCTTCGGGAGAACCATCTCAAACGCCTGCGGGAGATCGTGCCATTCGGCTGGGTGCTCGACCCGGAGCCTCTTCCGCCGCATGCCGCGCTACCTCGACTAGATGCACATTCCTGGGAAGAGGTCGCGAATTTCAGCCAGAAGGAGCGCCAACTCGTACTCAAGATCAGCGGTTTTCACGAGTCCGCCTGGGGCTCGCGCGGGGTCTACATCGGCCACGACATGCCCGGGCCGGAATGGAAAGAGAAGCTTCACGAGGCGCTGGAGTCTTCCGGCGAGCAGCCGTGGATTCTCCAGGAATTCCGGGAAAGCCGGATCGTCGAGCATCCGGTTTTCAACGACGACGGCTCGATCGAACTGATGCGCGGCCGGGTCCGGCTCTGCCCCTACTTCTTCACCGACAACGAAGGAGAAACCTCCTTCGCTGGATGCCTCGCCACCCTGGTGCCGGCCGACAAGAAGAAGATCCACGGCATGAGCGACGGGGTTCTGATTCCCTGCACGGTCGAAGAAAGCCCTAAATTCTAATCTCTAAATTCGAAACGAAGAGTCTGTCTGGACTCTGGCTTCTTGTCTCTGGATTCAGGGCGCAAGCCCGGCCCAAAAAAGAAGCGGCCCGGTTTTCACCGGGCCGCTGACGTCATGAAACCTAGACGTTGAAAAAATTGGATCAGACCAGACCAGCGGCCTTGAGCGTCACGTAAGCACCATTCTTGTTGATGGTCTTCAGGGCGCGGCAGCTCAGCTTGATCTTCACGAAACGATCGAGTTCAGGAACCCAGATGCGCTTGGTT
>JANOBS010000194.1:0-8881 GCA_031411755.1 Luteolibacter sp.
GCTCTTGACCGCAGAGGTGGTCTTTCCACCGCTGTAGTATCGGTAACGGGTATTGGAAAGATCATTGCCCGCGACCAGTTGATCGAAGTTCTGGCTGAGGCTGAGGGCCGTGCTCATGCTGGGACGCTTCTGATCCGCCAGGGAGGAAACGAAGTAATCATCCCAGAGTGCATCATTGAGCAAGAATACGTGATCCCAGTAGTCGCAGAAGACCACGTTGTCGTTGTAGCTGATGGCCTCCAAGGGCTTAGTGCGGTCAGCCGGGTCGGCGCTGACCGAGTTGTTGAAATACTGGTAGACATCAGTTCGAGGCAGCATGGGGTGCATGAAAGAATTGCCAATGCCAGGTCCGGTGACACCGCTTTGGTAGGCCAGCATCTTGGCGATGCTGAAGGCAAGTGAAGCTTGGCCGGTGCTGTTTCCTCCCGTGCCTTCGATACTCAGTTTTGGCGAATCCTTCTTCATCTCGCGGGGATCCGCCCAACCCGGATTAATCCGCATGCCGGAGAAGCCAGCCAAGCTCGCTATCGGGGCGGTTGGCAGCTCAAGCGCGGGAGCAGCAGTAACTTTCTCAAAGGGGTTGGAGCCGGAGCCCAGGAACGCGCGGTTGCCGACGTGTCCAACGACCTTGCCCATCTCGGCCATAGACATCGGCCCGAAGTTCATGACATAGGGATTGTCGAGACGTTGCGTGTTGGCGATTGCATCGTCTTCGGACATGTAGAGGCTATTTCCGAAATAGAACGGTGGAGACGTAACCCAGTTCCGACCGCGCCAGTCCTTGGCCCAGTTGATGCTCTCATAGTTGAATTCGGAAACTCCCTTGATGACGAGCTGAGCGTAAGCGACAGGAACCGGATTGCTGTCCGAGAACACCCAGCGCGCGATCTCGCCGGCACCCGGAGGAGTCATCGGCGTGTAGGTCTGTGCGAGGTTGAACCAGTCGTTCTGGTACATAATCGGGAAATTCCACTGGTAGGCATTGATGCGCTGCTCGGAGGCAGGCAGCCAAAAGGGAGTGTGGCAGAACGAACCTGGAGTGTTGCCATAGCTGACATTGCCACTCGAGTACGAGTGGCTGAACTGCACAACCACACCCGGGTTTTGAGATTCGGTATAGATACCAACCTGGAGCCGATCCCCACCATAGGCCTGGGGATTAAAGACAGGCATCAGATCCAAGGGGGCGGCTTGTCCGCCGTTTTGCGGACCGATCGTATTGTGGGAGAACAACCGGATCTCCCCAGGCTTGAAGACAATGAAATCAGAACCATCTCCGGAGCGAAGGAATGAGTGGGCGTTGCCTGTAAAGAGAGCGGAAGGGGTAGTTCCCTGTGGAGTATTCCCCAGATACATCTGAGATCTCATCGGCAACACCTGATAGGTCGAACTCAGGCAACCGAGAGTATTGTCAGGTATGCGGAGCTCGATGTTGTAGGGATTCCAGTAAGTGAATACCGGGGTATAGACCAGATAGAGACGGTAGCGCAGATCGGTGGTGCTGCCCGGTGTAAATCGTTCGCTCATCAGGCTGTAGATGAACGTCAGCTTGGCCAGAAGCGGCATTCTGTGGTAGGAATTATCCCCAAGCCACTGGCCCACCTTTGTTGCGTCGCGATACAGCAGGCAAATCTGCGCTTCGGAGTACGGCTGGGAGCCAGTCCATTTGAGCGATGGCACGGCCCCGGTGCCGGTGCCGCCGGATGTCACCTTGGTGCTTTCGCGATACATGCGATAGTATTGATGCATGTTCGTCCATGAAGCGAATTCGCGAGCAGCAGCCTTCGGCCTCTTGTCCAGCAGATCCTGACTCATCGGGCGAATCGAGGGTTCATGATTGGCTTTTCCAGATTCATATAAATACGGAACAGGTAACTTATCCGCATTTTTCTCAAACAGCAGGCTGAGATCCTTCTTGAGCTGGCCTCGCACGCTGGCGACCACCCCCTGACTGGAGGAGGTCAGATCAAAGAAATGTTGATTGAGCTTGTCCTTGTCGACCTGGACCGTGCGCAGGGTATTGGTAGTGATCAGCTTCTTTCCATTGTCAGATTTGGAATCAAGCGCCTCAAAGCCCTTCAAGGAACCCACCCCAACTTCGTTGGTATCCCCTTGCGATTGCTCCCATTGCGCGGCGGCCAATTCGCGAGGCTGTCCGGACAGGCTGATCTTGGCCTTGTGGTTCTCCGGTCCAATCCACCAGGCCTGCTTTCCGGTCTTTCCAACCGGCACCAGATACGCGCGAGTCACACGGTCCGGCTCACTCTGTGCGGAGGTGCCAAGGGTTCCAGAGCCGACAAGCACCACCGAATTCTTGTCGTCCAGATCGGCCGGGGTGACTGGCGAACGCAGCGTCCGCTCCATGGCATCAGGCATTGACAGCAACCAGCGACGAAACATCTTTTCGCGCCCTGCCGTGTAGGTATCCGCGATCTTCATGCTTCCGGCCTGGGGCAACGCATAGCTCGCATTGAGCCAGTCGCCCCAGGAATTGTAGCTGGCCAGCCAATGCGACTGTGCGACTCCATCAATGGCCTCTGTGCCGGTGTTTGCGTCCAGAAGGGCGGATTCAGAACTGATCCGCATATCGGGCCCCATTTCCTTCTGCAGTTCGCCCAGCGCCAGCATCAGCGCGAGCCGTGCGTTGGCCCGGGCCTCGGCCTGGGAAGCCCCCTGCGAAGCGTTGCGAAGGGATATTCCCGACAAGCCCAGTAGCCCCAGTGCCACAATGGTCAGCAGCACCATGAGCAGGATCGTGACAACCAAGGCAAAGCCTTTGGTGGGAGAAGTATCAGCTTTGAGACGCTTCAAGATTCCCTGAGGCCGCCTACCGAAATACGACATGATCGCAGGCTAGACCAGCGCCGCAGCTACGCAAGGATATCAAACATGATCCATGCGCCAAATCACCGTCGTTTTACGCCAAGCTGACAGAAGCTGCAATGACCGCGGATGGTTTGCGCCAGCTACTGTCTTTCCACTTTGTTTGAAGTTCCGAGGCCTGAGCAAACCGCCTGCCAGCCGGAGATTTGCAGCGCAGCGAAAGCCAGCTCACCGATTTGCCGACACTCCAATTAATCCCGGAATTGCTGAAAATGCCTGCCAGAAGATTCCCTGACTGATCCGGCTCCATCTCTTCCGCAGAGAATCCTCTCCAGAAGCCCGAACCACCATGAAAAGGGCAGCTCCGGCTTCCGCCCAGCATTAAGCCCGAGGTGAACGCAGTTACCATCAATCAGGCGTGAACCACCCGTCCAATGGTCCCACCGGGCACGAACTCCGCAGGGGTTAGTGTTTGACGCAGATCGGGTTTGCCGAGGCTCACATGAGCCGCCCAGCGGACGATCCGGCGCACCAGTGGGCGGCTGTCCCAGCGGATGTGGGAGATTGAAGGACAGCACCACTCAAAGGTCGGGTCATGGTCCGTACAGACCAATGAAACCTCCTGAGGCACCCGGATCCGCCGGTTTGCCAGGAACTGCTGGGCCGCCACGAAAAGCGGTGCTTCCTGGATGATCATCGCAGTAGGTGGAGTGATCCGGAACAACTCTTCAAGGGCATGCTGAAAGCCCTCAATGCTCTCCTCCCAGTGCGGCAGGTGGTATGAACCGGCTGAGATGCCATGAAGATTCAGCTCATTCAGGAAGGAAGTCTCGGACGCTCCCGGCTCCGGCAGCCTCCGCCGAGTACGCGCCAACAGCACGATCCGACGGTGACCCAACGCGATGAGCGACCGGGTGACTCTGGCATACTCCAGCACCTTGTCCGGCCCGCCACCCGCGATTGGCAGGCCGCGCCTTCGCCCGAACAAGGCAAAGGCTGGCAAGGACTGAGCCGCGAACCACTCCAGAACCTCACGCGGACCTGACAACACAACCCAGGCATCGGCAGCAGTCCTGCCCACCAATCCAGCGATGCGCTTCAAATCCATCCCAAGATCCGTCATCGACTGCGACGGATGAATCACAGAATGCCCGGATTCTTCCAGTTTGTGCTTCAGCTCAACCATGTAATCCAGCCTGCTTTCGGAACGCTCACCGGTCAGAATGGCCACGCGCAGGCCCGACACCATCTTGGTCCTGCCTTTCAGATCGATGAGGCGACCTTTTCCGACCATTTGCGGCACCAGCACGCCGTCCCGCTCAAGTTCGCGCAGCGCTGACTCCACCGTATTGCGGGCGACGCCCAGCTCAACCGCCAGCCGAATCACCCCTGGCATCCGTCCAGTCCATCGCCCCCGCTCCAGCTCAGCGCGCAAGTGAAGCGCCAGCTGGGATCCCGTTGAAAGCCGCTGCCATTTCGACATTTCCTCATACCGTCACCAAAACAAGGATAGTTGTCGAGAAGGAAATTTAAGGAAGGTGTCCGGAAATGAGGAGCGGATTTCAAGCTGCTTGAGCTCCATTCCCGCGCTCCCAATCACCGCCTCACCAGGACTTCCGGAACGGACCCAAATCAACTGAAGAACCTCTTCCACAAGGTGATCCGTAAAGCTCTCCTATCGGCGAGGTGGATTATTTCTGCCACAGCCCTTTTTTGTCACCACCAGCAAGTCACTGCTTCGCACCCTTGCTGCTCTTTGCCTTGAACTCGCGCATGAACTCAGTGTCGCTGCGTCGTTCATAGACTTCGAGCAAGGGGTCCTTGTTCTCCTTCATCCATCCAACCAGAACCTTCCGCATGTCCTCCACCTTTGATGCGACTGCAGGGTCATCGATGCGGTTGCTGCGCTCCGCCTGATCCTTTTCGATGACGTAGAATTCCTCGGGACGACGGAACAGATAGTAATCGCAGCGCTCACGCATCCTGGGATCGGTCTTGGAGGCCTCCAGCATCGCCTTCCAACTTCGTCCGGACATGTTCTCCGCCTGGTATCGTGCATTACCGTCGCTCCACGCGTTCCAAATATAGGCCGCTTCACGGGTCCTCACGCAACGCATCTCCAGCGAAAGGTTTCCCGAGTTCCGGTGAAACACCGTGAAGACCCGGTCGCGGCCCTCCTGCTTTCCTCCCTTGGCGACGGGAAGGAAAGATCTGCCGTCAATTTTCTCCAGCATCGGCAGCCCGGCCGCTTCCAGCAAGGTGGGTGCGAAATCGATGGTCGAAACCATGTGCTCCTGATCGGTCTTTCCCGCAGGAATCGCTCCCGGCCAACGGAGGATGAGCGTAGCCCGCGAGCTCGCCGCATAGACGTTGGCTTTCCCGAATGGAAAGGCCATTCCATGATCCCCTCCGAAAAACATCACCAAGGTGTTGTCCGCCACACCTGCCTCCTCAAGCTCGCGCATGACGGCCCCCACCACCTCATCGAGCCGGTGCACGCAGGTGAAGTAGTCCGCCACTTCCTGACGGACCTCCGGCAGGTCATCGAGGAACGCGGGCACCTCGACCTCATCCGGACGGATCACGCGGCTGACGCCGGGAAACTCGCCTTCACCAGCCTGCTTCTCGCCGTTCCAGGAGAAGGGCCGATGTGGATCCTGGGCGTTGACATGATGAAAGAACGGCTTGCCCTGCTCCTTCGCCATTTTCAGGAAACGACGCGTATGTTCTGCGAATTTTTCAGGGCTGCGGGCCACCTTCAACTCCGCCGCCTTCACCTCGTAGTCCACGAACCACTTCGCAGCCGGTTGATAATGGGGATTCTTTCCCATCATCGAGATCAGATAACCCGCGTCGTGCAGCACCTCGTTGAAGGTTTTCACCTCCGCACGGATCGGCTCAAACCCTCGGCAACCGCTGTGGATCGGATAGAGTCCGGTGGACATCGTCGCACGCACCGGCTGACACACGGGAACGGTGGCATGCGCTTCCCGAAACAGGATTCCCTGGGTGGCGAGCCGGTCAAGGTTCGGCGTGATGTCAGGGATCTTGCAGCCGTTGCAGCCGGCCGAATCCCAGTTCATGTCATCGGCCGTGATCAACACAAGATTGAGCGGAGCGGCCACTGCTGTGGCGCAGGCGGATGCCAGAATGATGATGGATCGCAGGAGTGGATTTTTCATGCGTGCTTCTGGTTGAAGGCGCAGCCGCAGATCAGCGGGCCTTGCGGACTTCCAATCGATAACGGCCACTGCCGGCTTTCAGTCGATGAACCGAAGGACCGGCCGGCAACTGCGTGATGCCGGTTGCTTCGGACAGGGGACGACCGGACTCGGTGAGGATATCACCATTGGCAGA
Organism: Luteolibacter sp.; assembly: GCA_031411755.1. Lineage (GTDB taxonomy): Bacteria > Verrucomicrobiota > Verrucomicrobiia > Verrucomicrobiales > Akkermansiaceae > Luteolibacter. Next base: position 6,181 of record JANOBS010000194.1, read on the forward strand.
CGGAAGCTCGATGGTCGCTGTGGCACCTGCCGGGATGACGATTTCGTAGTCGCATCCCGAGTCATTGACCGACCAATTCGACTCCACTGGACCAAGGATGGTACGATGGGAGCATTTCACCCATTTCAGATCGGCGACCACTTGCGGCCGGATCAGGATGCGATCGAAGCCCACCGCATCGTCGGCGGGCTCAATACCGCCTAGCCAGTTGAAGAACCATGCCGAGATCGAGCCGAACATCGGATGATTGTTGGAAAAGGTGCCGTCGCTGCCAGCCCAGTGCTCCCAGAGCGTGGTGGCGTTGTTCTCGAGCATCCAGCCCCATGATGGGAATGTATTGCGATCAGCCAGCTTGTAGGCGAGATCGCTGCGGCCATTTCGCGAAAGCTCGTCCAGCAGAATGCGCGTGCCGTAGATTCCGGTGGTCAGTCGTGGGCCATCCGCAGGCTCGGTGAGATTGGCCACAAGTTGCTCGAAGGCAAGCTTGCGAGCAGCTTCCGGCAACGCGCCGAAGCCAAGAGCGCAGCTCTGTTCGGACTGCGAGCCACCACCCACCTTGCCGCTTGCAGGATCGAGGAATTTTCCGACCCAGGCAGTGGCCGATTCATCCGCCATCTTCTCGAAACGGACTGCATCCTGATCGCGTCCGATGACTTTCGCGAGACGCGACACCCGCCGGGCGGTCTCAATGAACATCGCCGTGGTCAGGACCGGCCCACCCACTTTCGCGAGTGCCTCATGGTCGCCCAGCCCCTTCGTCACCAGTCCATCCACGCGCCGGGAGGCCTCGCCATCCAACCAGCGCATGGCGGCGGGCAGTTGATCCTCGATGAAGCGTCGATCGCCGTAGTGAGAGTAAAGCTGCTCCATCAACAGCGGATGGACCATGGACCAGCCGACGCCGCAGTAGTCGATGCCGACAAAGGGAGCCGTATCGGTGAAGCGTCCGTCCGGGCGGGCGGAGTCCGACCAATCGCGCACGGTTTTCGAATAGAATCCGGCCATGTCGAAGTTCATCAGGAAGGCCTCGCTGGTCGCCACAATATCACCACCATAGGGAAAACGCTCTCGATGCGGGCAGTCCGACTGAATGCTCACGACATTGGAAAGGAAGGTGCGGCGGCACATTTCCTGGATCCCATTCAAGCGCTCGTTGGAACAGGAAAACGAGCCGGCGTCAGGCAGATCCGAGTGGAGCAGGACTCCCCGGCAGTCTGCGGCAGCAGGAGGTCCGGGCAGGCCGGTGATCTCCATGTAGCGGAATCCGTGGAAGGTGAAGTCCGGCCGATAATGCTCAACTCCCCCGCCCCGCGCGACGAACACGTCCTGCTGCCAGGCGATGGGTGGCGCGCCGGGACCCCCAACCGAAATTTCCCGGCCATCGGCGGTCTTGCGGGTTCCCTTGATTTGTCCGCAGACGCTGGTGAGTGGATTGAGTGATCCATCCGGCTTGAGCAGTTCGCCGTAGCGGAGGGTGATCTGGGTTCCGGCGGGTGCTCTGAGGTCGATTTCCGGGACACCCGTGAAATTGCGCCCGAAATCAACGATGTGCACACCAGCAGCGGGAGTGGTGACCGCCACGGCAGGAATCGTCTCGGTGGCGCGGACCGGCGGCATCGCCAATAAGGGGCGGAGCGGATCAAGCGGGGCCTCGTTCACTCGTGCGGGCAGCCATTTGGAAGCATTGAAGCCAGCCCGATCCCAGCCCGTCTGGGTCAGGCGTGCGTCGCGAACCTCACCGAGGAAAATGCTGTTGCGCAGGGTGGGTCCACCGCTGGTGGTCCAGCCGGGACCGGTTGCGATGGTCGTGCGGGTGCCGTCCGGATGCTCGACCACCAGACAGGCGATCACCCGGGGGCGGCCAATGGCGAGGGAATCGCGGATATTGCGCTGGCCCCACATGCGCAAAGGCAATGGATTGTACCATCCATTTCCGAGGGATAGGCCGAGACAGTTCGCCCCCTCGCTCAACTGCTTCGTCACGTCATGGGTGCGGAACAAAATGCGCTTGTCAAAAGGAGTCCATGGGGGATCAAGAACTTGATCGGCCAGCCGGCTTCCATTCAGGCTGGGAAGACAAAATCCAAGGCCTGCCAGATGCAGGCGCGCGCGCAGCACCGGCTTGGTGAGGGTGAATTCATGCCTCAAGAGAGGCGCCGGGTCAGATTGGTAGAAATCCTCGTCGCGAGTCGGATTCGGCCTGCCATCATCGATCCAGCGGGCACCATGCCAGTCACCGGGAGTCAGTGGAGCAATTTCCATCACCGCCGGTTTGCTCCACGCTGAGGCAACTTCGGCAGCATCCCAGCAACGGACCTTCCAGTGATAGCGGCCACCGGGTGCAAGCGGCGATCCTGAGTAGGTGACGGCGGGCTGGCGTCCCGAGGCCGTCTTGCCTGAATCCCACAGATCCCCTTGATCCTTGGCAAGGAGCTCGTCGCTGCTCGCCACCAGAACTTGCCAGAATGACTGCGCCTGACCGCGATCCGCAGACTCCACCCGCCAGGACAGGCTCGGGACCGCTGACGCGGCCAGAGGTTCGCTCATGCCATCACAGCAAAGGCCCACTGGGACCAGTTCTGCCCTCGCAACCAATGTCGCCACCATGAGGATGCCAGCCAGCCTGCCAATCAAATCCATATTCCCTCGAGCCTTCATGAGTCGGACGAATTTCCATGGATCGCCTGCGCACCCGGATACC
>JANOBS010000195.1:0-11483 GCA_031411755.1 Luteolibacter sp.
CTATCAGGCGCTTTACAACAACATGCCGTATGACGAATTCGTGCGCGCACTGGTCGCGCCGAATGCCTACAACGAAGGCTTCGCCGCCGGCATCAAGTGGCGTGGCAGCGTCTCGGCCGCGCAGATCACCCCGATGCAGTATGCGCAGTCGGTCGGGCAGACCTTTCTCGGCATCAACCTGAAGTGCGCCTCATGCCATGACTCATTCGTCGACCGCTGGAAACTCAGCGAGGCCTACGGACTGGCGGCGATTTATTCCGATGAGCCGCTGGAAATGTTCCGCTGCGACAAGCCGACGGGCAAGACCGCGACTCCGGGCTGGTTGTTTCCCGAACTCGGCAATGTTGATGCCAAGCTGCCGAAAGCCCAACGTCTCAAGCAGCTCGCCGAGTTGATCACGCATCCGCAGAACGGTCGCACGCCGCGAGCGATCACGAACCGTCTCTGGCAGCGCCTGATGGGGCGTGGCATCGTCCATCCGGTCGATGCGATGCAGTCGGCTCCATGGAACGAGGACCTGCTCGACTACCTCGGCACCCACCTTGTGGAGAACAAGTATGACCTCAAGAAGACACTGCGTTTGATCTGTCTTTCGCAGGCCTATCAATCGAAGGCGGAGTCTTTCGAAGAAGCACCACAAGAGGCCAACTACGTTTTCCGCGGCCCGCGACCCAAGCGTCTGACCGCCGAGGAATTTACAGACTCTATCTGGCAGATCTGCGGCACTGCACCGGCGAAGTTCGATGCGCCGGTGAAACGCACGACGTTCGGAACTGGTCCGGCGCTCTCCCAAAAGGCCGGGTGGATCTGGTCGAGCGCCAATCCCGCGCCAGCCGGTGCGAAGCTGGTCCTGCGGAAGCGCTTCAAGCTCGCCAAGGTGCCGGACACCGCCTTCGCCGCGGCCAGTGTCGACAATCGTTTCCAGCTGTTCGTCAACGGCAAGAAGGCGGGCGAGGGGGTCGATTGGCAGACGCCTGTTTCCATCCAGCTCAAGAACCACCTGGTGGCGGGCGACAATGAGATCCTGATCGTGGCGACCAATGAAGGCAGCGAGCCGAATCTGGCGGGTGCAATCTTTCATGCGCTGATGAAGCAGGACGGTCGTTGGGCGGAGCTCGTCAGCGATGCCAGCTGGGAAGTCTCGTCCTCGCTGCCGGACTCGAACGGCAAGTTCAAGACACCGCCTAACGATTGGAAGGCCGCGACCTTGATCCAAACAAATCCCTGGGGAGTGGCCACCACCGAGGTCGACAAGCAGCTTTCCTCGCTCGCGGCTCCGCAGTCGATGATCCGCGCGGCACTGTTGAAGAGCGACCTGCTGATGCGGACGCTGGGTCGACCGAACCGCGAGCAAATTGTCACCACCCGTCCCAACGACCTGACCACACTCGAAGCGATGGATCTCAACAACGGCTCGATCCTCGATCAGCGCCTTGGCGAGGGCGCGAAGGCTCTGTTAGGAAAAGGCTTCAACTCCTCCACCGACCTCGCCACCTACGTCTGGCGGTCCGCACTTTCGCGTGACCCGACAGCAGATGAGCTCCAGCTCTCCGTTTCCCTGCTGGGCGCGAAGCCCGATGTCACCACCACCCAGGACTTCCTCTGGAGCATCTTCATGCTGCCCGAATTCCAGATCATCCGCTGACCTTTCCAACTCCCATGCAACCTCTCAGCCTCGATCCCGATCAACCACGCCGGGACTTCTTGAAGAAGCTCTCCGCCGCCTCCATGGCGGCGCTGATGGCCCGTGCGCCACGTGCTTCAGCCGAGACCATCGTCCAGCCCAAGGCCACCGCTGATGCATGCATCCTGCTCTGGATGGGCGGCGGCATGGCGGCTCCGGAGACCTTTGATCCGAAGGCCTATCAGCCGTTCGTGAAGGGTGCGCCGGTGGCGAAGATGCTTTCGACATTCCCAGCCATCGACACCTCGGTGGACAACATCAAGATCTGCCAGGGACTCGAACAGATCGCGAAGGTAATGGACCGCGCGACGCTGATCCGCTCCGCCATCCAGCCGGACCTCGGAACCATTCTTCACTCGCGCCACCAGTATCATTGGCACACCGGCTACGTGCCGCCGCAGACCGTGGCCGCGCCGCACATCGGTGCCTGGATGGCGAAGGTGCTCGGCCCGCGCAATCCGGTGATGCCGGCCTTCATCAACATCGGCCAACGCCTCGAAGGAGTGGGCGAATCCGAGGAGCTGAAGGCCTTCACGACGGCCGGATTTTTCGGATCGGAATTCGGACCGATGAATCTGCCCTATCCGGATGAGGCGATGCTTGCTGTTAGACCGCCGAAGGGCATGGAGCCCGGACGTTTTTCAAACCGCCGCGCGTTTTTCCAGAAGCTGATCGACCGGAATCCGCACCGCGATCTGATGTCCGACCACCAGCAGGAGTCGATGCTCCGCTCGCTGGAAAGCGCTCACAAGTTGCTTTCGGCCCCCGAGGCAAAGGCTTTCGATCTCGGTCTGGAATCGAAGGAAACCCGAGCGGCCTACGGCGACAGTCGCTTCGGCCAAGGCTGTTTGCTCGCAAGAAATCTGGTGGAAAAGGGCGCTCGTTTCGTCGAGGTCACCACCGAATACGTTCCTTTCCTGCATTGGGACACCCACAACGACGGACATGAAGTGATGGAGCGGATGCATCGCGAGATCGACGGCCCGATCGCGCGTTTGATTCTGGATTTGGAAGAGCGGAAACTACTGGATCGCACCTTGGTCGTGATCGCGTCCGAATTCAGTCGCGATGCCTTGATCGAAGGGGTTCCAGGATCGAAGGCGTCGGACCAGACGCGCTTCAAGTCGGATACCCTGGAGGAACCGAAGCACTATGGCCTGCACCGGCATTTCACCGGCGGCACATCGGTGGTGATGTTCGGCGGCGGCATGAAAAAAGGCTTCATCCATGGCGCCACGGCCGACGAGCGTCCACTCATCGCCGTCAAGAATCCGGTCACCATTCCCGATCTCCACGCCACGATCTTCACTGCGATGGGCATCAATCCCAAGACCATGTATGAGATCGAGCAGCGCCCATTCTATGCCACCGAAGACGGCAACGGCAAGGCGGTGAAGGAGGTCTTTGCCTGATGACGAGTCGTTGGGCTCATCACGAATCCCTCACTTCACCACACTCAGACGTCCAAAAACCTTGCCGGCAACAGCGGCCGCTTTCGGGATGGACACTTTCACTGAATCGGTGGTTCCGCTGTCTGTGATGGTGATGGTGGCGATTCCAATAGTTGAAACTCCAGGGCCTGCAGGGATGGGGATAGGGCTCCAGCCGCTGAGGTTGTTTCCGTAGTGAAAGGTTTGGGTGGTATCGGCCAGTGAAAGATCGCGACGGGAATAGGTGAATTCGAAAGTGGTCGCCTTCACCACCAAAGCAGGCAGGACGGACACATCCGAGGCCGCTGGATTGCCATTTAGCGCGTATTCGAGAAGATTGTTCAGCCCGTCGTTGTCGAAGTCATCAGTAAGCTGGTTTTTTGTTCCAACCGAATAGCCGGAGATCCACGTCGAGAAGCCAGGTGCCACTGTGTAGGAAAGCAGCCCGGAAGCCTCGGTGAAGGTCCAGGTTCCGCCGGTGACAGCCTTGGTCCAGACATTGGAGCTTTTGGTGAAGCCAGTGACCGAGAACGTTGCGTCATAGGTTTCCGCGAGGGTTCCGACGTCGACCAAGATCCATGAATTGCCGTTGATGGTCGACGCTGCGGTGAGGTCGATGACGAACGCTCCTTTTAAGGAAAGCGTGGCGGTTCCAGTCATCCGGTTGGAGACCCCATTCGATTTCGGAACGAACTTCAGGCTGCTGCCTGACAGAAGCTCCAGCGTGCCACCCGTCACGGTGGTGTTGCCGGTGTAGGTGCTGATGCCGGTGAGTGTCAGCTTGCCGCTGCCGGACTTGGTCAGTCCGCCCCCGGTGGAGATGGGATCGGCCAGCAGTCCTTGGGCAACTGTGATGTTGCTGCCGGTGGGCACATTGAATCCAGCACCACCGGATTTGATGAAGGCATTGGTCAGGCCTCCCAGATAGGACGTGCTGGCAGCGGAGGGAATCAAGGTGCCGCCATTGAAAAGGATCGTGGCGGTCGAACCCGCGCCACGCGCGGTTGGAAAGGCCGGCAGGGTCGCCTGCGCCGTGCCGCTGATGGTGATGGTGGCAGCACTCCCGGTGGCGGTGGCAAGCGAGGGAAAGCTGAGCGCCGTAAAAGTGCCGCCTGTTAGATTAAGGTTGCCGATGTTGCCGCTGCCGGTGCCGCCCGCGACCGTGAGGGTTCCAATTTCAGCGGTTCCGCCGGTCTGGTTGAAGTAGCCCGAGCTGCCGGTAACAGCGGAGTCGGAGCGGCCGACCATGAGGATCGCGGAGTCGAGCATCAGATTGCCGGTGCCGCTGAGATTGAACGTGCCCGTTGTGCCGTTGTTGGTCCCCAGGATGATGCCGCGATTGGCGGAGGCTGTGCCGATCAATGTGCCGTCGCTCAGGTTGTAGGTGCCGAATGACGCGGTCCCGGCGCTGGAGCCGCTTCCGAGATTTCCCACAAGCAACTGGTTACCGGTCATGGTCAGCGAGCCGCCACTTTGGTTGAAAATACCCGCCGCCGTCGCATTTCCGGAACCAACGCTGATCGTGCCGACGGTGTAGTTGCCGTTGGAGCTGTTGAGTGTCGCGGTGCTGCCGTTGACATTGCCGACGGTGATTCCGCCGGTGGCCTCCGCCACCCGGTTGCCGGTGAGGTTGAGGGTGTCGGTCGAAACGATGGTTGTGCCGGAGTAGGTGCTGGCACCGCTGATGGTTGCCGTTCCATTGGAGGTGAGGCCGCCATTCCCGGAGATCACGCCGGAGTAGTTCGGAGTGACGGAGTAGCGGGTGTCGAAGGTCACTTGGCCGGCACCGTCGAGGCTCCAGGCGTTGGTATAGTTCTGAGGAGTGTTCCGCTCGTGGAAATAGCGGGTGCCGGGAGCCATCGAGATACTGCTGAATTTTCCGACGCTCTGGTTGTTCCCGCGGAGCGTGAGCGTGCCCTGGATGTTGAAGAAGGCTCCAGCGACCGACCAATCCGCTCCTGTAGGCTTCTCTCCTGTGTTGAAAGTGCCGGAACCGGTGACCGTTAGACTGGTCCCGCTGGCCATGGTGAGCTTGGTATCGATGACGCTGTCGGCGTAAACCTGCAGCTCGTTGTTGGCGAGGTTCCAGATCCCGTTGGCGGCTACGGTCATCCCACCATTGTCGGCGGCTGCCTTCAGGGTGATGACGCCAGCTCCGGTCGGAATGGTCAGGCTGCGGGCACTGACGCCGCTGGCCAGCGTCACGGTGTAGGTTCCAGTGCCGAAGCTGGCATTCGAATCGTTGACCCAGACGGCATTGTTTGCCCCGGCATCGTTTGTCCAGTTGGCGGTTGTGGTGTTCCAGGTGCCGGCGGCGGTCGTGATGCTGCCATTTCCCACCCCGGCGGTTCCGGGAGCCACATCCCAGGTCTTGCTGACGGGAACGATGAGGTCGGGATCGCCGTTCGGAAAATAGAGGTCGATGATGCCTTGGATGGCGGCATTTGCACTGTCGGCAATGGCCGTGGTGTAGGTTTTGTTATCGAACATTCCCTTGATCTCGGTGTCGGCCCCCGAACCATCGATCGCCCAGTAGAAGTTGTTGTACGCCGACTGGCTGGTGGGGACCACGGACTGATAGTATTTCAACCGTCGGTAGATGGCACCCGAGGGAGGAAGCGAGGCTGCATTGATCGAGTTGCGAACGCTGGTGGCGTTGAGCGGGGGAGCCCCCCAGAAATGGAGGAGCGGCCGCAGGTCCACTCTGGCGGCCTTTGACATCCGCACGATGCGGCTGTCGGTGGGGTCGGAATTGGTCGAGTAGCTGGTGCCATTCTCGTAGTCCACGTTCACGGATTTCCAGAAATCCCCGAGGGCGTCCCAGCCGAAGAGGTTGGCGATTTCGACATACTTCGCGTAACCCTTGTGCTCGTAATTCATGTCGGCCGCGAGCATGGTTTTGTTGCCGGTGCGGAAGACGCTTTTCAAGGTCCACTCGAGCGAGACGTTTTTCAGGTTGATCGTCGAGGTGTCACTGGGCGCGCCGATGGAAGCGCCGAAGGCCTGGTCGAGCGTCTTGCCGAATTTCCGATTGAGCGCGGCGACGTAGAGCAGGTTGACGGCGGATTCGGTTTCGCCGGTGAACTTGGTGAAGGAATGGCCGTGGCCGAGCTCATGCAGGGTCGCCCATGGGGAATCCTGCGGTCCGGTTAGAAGGTAGTGGGTCTTGTTGCCGTTGGTGGCGGTGTAGGGATCGTAGGAGTCGTTGACGCAGGGATAGCCCGGAGCATTTACATCCGCGCGCAGGATGACGTCCACCTGGGCATACATCACCGTCTTGGGGCGGACGAGCGGGAGCCCCATCAGATCGGAGACGGCATCCATGGCCTTGTCCCAGTCCGCCATCAGGCTGACCGGATCGGCGAAGGCATAAATCCACGAACGGGGGACCTGCATCATGAAGCGGTCGGATTCAAAGTCCGCCCACGGTCCGGGTTGGGTGCGCTCGGTGTCCTGCCATTCTGTTAGAGTAGTCCGGTGGAAGCTGGTGGAGGAGAAGAACGGCGAGCGGACCGCGTTGGTGATCTGCACGGAAACGATTCCGGCATTCGCGAGGTAGGGGACCTCGATGTAGATTCCGCCCCCCATCGGGTTGGCGATCTTGGTCGTCGTGCTGGTGATGTTGTAAACCCTTGAGATGCGGTCGAGCCGCTCGATCCGGTCCTTGGCGGTTAGATCCCACGAGTGCGCGCCGACTCGAACCTTAAAGCCCTTGTTCACGAGGGCGGCAGGCACAGTGACGATGCCGATGCTGCCAGGAGCCAGGTAAGATCCTGTGGGACGGCGTGCGTCGGCATCTGCATACATCACCGGCGCACCCCAGACTTTGGGCTGTGAGGCATTGATCGGAACACTGCGGGAGGCCGTGGCGTCGGAAGGTGGCGTGACGGAGCCGGGAAAGTGGGCGGAGCTGCCGATTTTCCAGTTCCTCAGAAGGGACTCGTTCGCCCCGAGGCAGGCGGTGGTGTAAGTGTTGTCGAGGATCCGTTGCTCCAGGGTGAGCATCGAATTGGGCAGTTCATAGCCCGTGTCAGCGCGGAGATAACCACCACGGGTGGGTGCCACCACGAACAGGGCTCCCTTCTTGGTTTCATAGGTGCTGACGAGGCTGAGCGCGTCGGCGATGATGGCTGCATTGGTTCCGAGCTTGGAAGCGTTGCTGCGGATCGTCGCCGCGTGGGTGTTGATCTGGGCGGCGGTCAGGGTGACGACGCCATTGATGTGGTTTCTCAATGCGGCAAAAGCCTGGGTGAGCGGATCATCCGCACTCGGAGTGGAATCAACCTGAAGGCTGCCGGTTCCGGTGATGAATCCGCCGGAATTCGCGGCGTTGTAAACTCCATCGGCCTTCACCACCCCGCCCAAGGTCAATCCAGCCACCAAGTCGGTCAGCGAGTGGTTCAGCTTCAGGATTGCGCCGGATGCCACAGTGACGGTCGCGAAGTTGCTCAAGGAAGCGGTGGCGAGAATGAGCGTGCCGCCCTGGACGTCGGTGTCGCCAGTGTAGGTATTGGTGGCTTTCAGGTCCAAGGTTCCCGTGCCGGTCTTGGTCAGACCTCCATCGGTTGCGGCAGTTCCAGCATGAGCCAGAACCTGCGAAACCCCAACGGTGATCCCGGGTGTCACCTCAATGACCGCGCCGCCGCTCACATTGAGCGTCAGTAATGCGGAGCCACCTACCTTCAGGTCGGTCAGATTGCTGGTGAAGCTCAAGGTGCCGCTGTTGAAGTTCAGGTTTCCGATTCCTGTCATGGTGAACCCTGCGGCAGTGGTGAATGTTCCTCCATCGAGGTTCAGGTTGCTGTCGACTGTGCCGCCTGCGTGACTGAACTCGATGCTGCTGCCCGCCGTCACCTGACCACCGCTTTTGAGGGTGAGATTCGCCGCTTGTCCGCTGGTGCTGCCAATCCGGAGCGCCGCTCCGCTGAGGATCCCGGTATCCTTCACTGTCATCAGACCGGTGTTGTTGATGACGATGATCTGGTTCGCCGATTGGGTCGTGCCTGCGGAAATGGTGGTGTTGCCGTTGGCAAAAAGCGCGGTGCTGAGGGTCGAGTCCCCGGTGATGTTCACCGTGGTTCCGGAGTTGAAGATCGAATTCACCCCAAGGTTGGTGAATCCTGCGGAAAAGCTCACGGGCCCTGTTCCTCCCAATGTCAGCACCTTGGTCGCCCCGTCGAGGAGTCCGTCGATCACGAGCTGGCTGGTAGAATTATTCGTCCAAGTCTGGGCGGCCCCCAGCGTAAGAGCGAGATTTTCACTACCAAGGGTTGTCGTTTGTGCGCCGGTGTTCACCACGATGCCGCCAGCACCGAGGGTGAGGACGGATGCGGTGCTGCTGCTGAGCATGTAGCCGCTGGTGGTCGTCGCTCCGAAGAGGAGGCCGTTGATGGTCTGGGTCGCGGTGTCGATTGTCGCGAAATCGGCCAGAGCTCCGCCGTTTCCGAAGCGAGCGACATCGGTCGTCAGATTGTTGGTGGTCGCCACGTTGGCCGTGCCGTTCCAGAAACCCGCTCCGCCAGATGTCCAGGTCCCGTCGCCTTCCTGCACTCCGGCGATGGCGGTGTCGGAATCCCAGGTCAAGGTGGCTGCCCGGGTTCGGGAGAGCCCTAGTATCAGGGCAAGGCAACTCGCAAGGATTACGGTTCCCCATGCATTTCCCGACTTGGCTGGAGCAGGAAAAATTGAGGTTTTTAAAAGGCTTGCGCGATGGAACATGCGGTTGGGAATGGGCTTTCGGGATAAACAAGCCTCCCTAAGAATCGTTACTTCCACCGGCGGGCAGTCCTGCCGATCGTTGAAGAAGACAATCTCACCTTATGCCCAAGCCGCGGGTTAATCGGCTTGGACATGTGGCATTACAGCACCGTCAGCCCAAAGACTCGAGAAAAACGAGGAATTTGAACCCACCGAGGCTTATCCCCAATCCACATTGGGCGGAATGCAATCGCCCCACGTGGACAGTTCGGGTAGGAAGACAATTTCGTGGCGTTGCTTTTGCAGGTGTCGAGGTCTTTCAATCCGCTACTGAACATTGCCCATGCAAGCTCGAATTCTCCGTTCTTTCCGTGACTGCCACGGCGATTCTGTCTCGATGGTTTCATGGTTAAACGACACATTGTCCTCATCGGCGCTTTGTTGATTCCTGTTGCTTTCGCGCAGCGGGCCGATGTTTCCGCGGATCTCGCGAAATTCACGGCGGACGGGAAGGTCCCCGGGTTGGTGGCGGCGGCGGTTTACAATGGGAAGATCATCGCGGTTGGAGCCACGGGTGTCCGCAAGTACGGTGACCCGACGCCTGTCACGATCGACGACAAGTTCCATCTCGGTTCGTGCACGAAATCGATGACCGGCACGCTCGCGGCGATGCTGGTGGTAGAGGGAAAGATCAAGTGGCAGACAACGGTGACGGAGGTGTTTCCGGAGATGGCGATGCATCCGGATTTCAGGAACGCCACGTTGCTGCAGTTCGCCTCGAACAGTGCGGGCGTGCCGCATGAGGTGCCGCACTCGATTTGGCAAAAGGCTTCCAACGACCGCGATAAGCCTGAACGTGAGGTGCGCCTGGACTTCGTCCGCGCCTTGCTTTCCAACCCGCCCGCCTACGCGCCCGGAACGCAGAATGTCTATTCGAACGGCGGCTTCACGATTGCCGGAGCGATGCTGGAAAGGGTCAGCGGCAAGTCCTATGCGGAATTGATCCGCGAGCGATTGTTCAAGCCGCTGAAACTTGATTCAGCCGGGTTCGGGGCTCCCGCTGTTGCGGGAAAACTCGACCAACCCTACGGCCATGTGCTGCGGGAAGGGAAGTTGATTGCGATCCTTCCAGGCCGTGATGATGACAATCCATCGGCCATCACGCCAGCAGGCCGGGTTCACCTTTCGATTCTCGATTTCGCCCGCTACGCGAACTTTCATCTCGGGTTGACTGAAAACGCTCCGCTTGATGCCGGTGCGCTGAAATTCCTGCATACGCCGGTGCCGCCGAGCGACGAGTATGGCGTCGGTTGGCGGCGCATGGAGCGTTCCTGGGCAGGTGGAACGGCTCTCACCCACAATGGCACGAACACCATGAACTTCGCGGTGATGTGGCTTGCTCCGGACAAGAAATTCGCCGCCGTGGCCGCATGCAACATCGATTCCGGGCTCGGTGCTCCCGCTTGCGATGCAGCGGTGAGTTTTCTGATCGCGAAGTTCTTGAAGTGACCCAGTCGGAGAAGAAGGAATTGGCAGGAATAACAATCTTTCCTCCCAGAACTAAAATTAGCCAAGGCTAAGATTAGCGCTTGCGAGGGTCGTGGGGGGGCGGGTAGGTTCCTGGCATGAAGCGCTTGCCCGGATTTCTGGAAGTCAAAGCTCACGATGAGGCTGCTATGGAGTCGTCGATGTTCCGAGGGTTCACCTGCCGTTTCTAACAGCACCGGACTCCGACACTTTCAAACATGAAATCCGAGCAAGTCACCGACTCTGAAGTCGTCCAGCCCGCTGGAGAGAGCGGATGGCGTCTCAGGCAAGCCACGCCGAGCCTGGAGGAGGTGAATGGCACCGTGCGGATTCCGAAGGGCGCAGGATTCTGGCGGAAGCTCTTGGCCTTTTCCGGTCCGGGCTACCTGGTGGCGGTGGGCTACATGGATCCGGGCAACTGGGCGACCGATCTCGCAGGCGGTTCCGCTTTTGGCTACAGTCTGCTTTGCGTCATCCTGCTCTCGAACCTGATGGCGATCCTGTTGCAGTCGTTGTGCGCGCGCCTGGGAATCGTGACGGGTCGGGATCTGGCGCAGGCCTGTCGTGACCACTATCCGAGGCCGGTGGCCTTCGTTCTTTGGGTTCTGTGTGAGATCGCGATTTGTGCCTGTGATCTAGCAGAGGTGATCGGCTCGGCGATTGCGTTGAACCTGCTCTTCGGTCTGCCGCTGGTGTGGGGCGTTTGTCTAACAGCTTTGGATGTGCTGGCGATCATGCTGCTCCAGAACAAGGGCTTCCGCTACATTGAGGCGCTGGTGATCACGCTGATCGGCACGGTGGGCGTCTGCTTCGCCCTGGAGATCGCGTTTTCCCAGCCGGATGTCATGGAAGTGCTCGGCGGCTTCGTTCCGAAGATGGAGATCGTGACAAACCCGCAGATGCTCTTCATCGCGATCGGCATCCTCGGGGCAACGGTGATGCCTCACAATCTATACCTGCACTCCTCGATCGTGCAGACGCGGAATTACGAGCGGACTCCCACAGGCAGGCGCGAGGCGATCAAGTTCGCGACGATCGACTCGACCGTGGCGCTGATGTTCGCGCTGTTCATCAATGCGGCGATCCTGATTGTTTCCGCAGCGACCTTCCACAAGACCGGCCAGCACGAGGTGGCGGAGATCCAG
>JANOBS010000196.1:0-5223 GCA_031411755.1 Luteolibacter sp.
CGGACTGATCCGCACCGGTGATCCGACCGCCTACGGCAACATCATCCTCGAGTCCGTTTGATGAAAACGGCCGTCACCCTTTCACAGGTCCCCGAAGCCGCCGCCGGGCCCTTCGTGTTCCGTCAACCGCTGCCAGAAGCCTTCGCGCTCGCAGCAGAGCTCGGCTTCGATGCGGTGGAGCTATTCCTGCCGTCCGCTGACTTTGTCACGGTCGATGAAATCCGGGGACTCGCCGCCAAACACCGCCTCCAGATCGCCGCTGTCGGCACTGGAGCCGGGATGCTGCGTCACGGACTCTCGCTCACCGATTCATCCGCCGAAAAGCGCAAGGCCGCTCTCGAGTTCATCCTCGCCCTCGTGGACTTCGGCGGCCAACTCGGAGCCCCGGCCATCCTCGGCTCGATGCAGGGAAAATGGGGCGGCGAGGTCACCCGCGAGCAGGCACTCGACTGGCTGGCCGAGGCGCTCCACACGATCGGCCAGGCGGCCGCGAAGCACGGCGTGCGCTTCATCTACGAACCGCTGAACCGCTACGAGACGAACCTCATCAACCGCCTCGCCGACGGGGCCAGGTTCATCGAATCTCGCTCGCTCTCGAACATCGTCCTCCTCGCCGACCTCTTCCACATGAACATCGAGGAGGTCTCGATCGCCCAGGCCCTTATCGAGGCCGGCCCGCACGTCGGCCATGTTCACTGGGCGGACTCGAACCGCCAGGCCATGGGCTTCGGCCACACGGCTACGACATCCATCGTAGGTGCTTTGCGTGAAATCGGCTACCAGGGCTACCTCTCTGCCGAGATCCTGCCGCTGCCCGACGCCGAAACCGCCGCCCGCCAGACCCTTTCCTCCATCCGCTCCTTCCTGCCATGAACACCCGTCCGCTCGGCAATACCGGGCTTCAACTCCCGATCCTCTCCTTCGGGGCCTCCTCGCTCGGCCAGGAGTTCCGACCCGTCGCACTCGACCAGGCGCTCGACTCCGTGAAGGTCGCGCTCGATCTCGGCATCAACCTCTTCGACACCTCGCCCTTCTACGGCCGCGGCATGTCGGAGGTGCTGCTCGGCATCGCCCTGCGTGACGTGCCGCGCGATTCCTACCAGCTCTGCTCGAAGCTCGGCCGCTACTCGCTGGAGCACTTCGATTTCTCCGCCAAACGCGTCGAGGAGTCCGTCCACGTGTCCCTCCACCGCCTCGGCACCGACCACCTCGACATCCTGCTGCTCCACGACGTCGAGTTCGTGAAGCTCCCGCAGATCTGGGAGGAAACTCTGCCCGCCGTGATGAAATTGAAGCAGCAGGGCAAGATCCGCGCCGTCGGGTTTTCCTGCTACCCGATGAAGACCTTCCACGCGGTCCTCGATCACGCCGAGGTGGACTGCATCCTTTCCTACAACCAATACACGCTCCAGAACACCCGCCTCGCCGACGAGCTGATCCCGCGACTGAAGGAAAAGAACATCGGCGTGATGAATGCCGGACCCTTCTCCGCGCGACTTCTAACAAACGCCCCGCTGCCCGCCTGGCTGAAGGAGCCCGAGGAAGTGAAGGCCGCCGCCCGCGCCGCCGCCGCGCTTTGTGATTCGCAGGGCGTCGACATCGCCCAGCTCGCCCTTCAGTTCTGCCTCGCCAACGAGGACATCGCCACTACCGTTTCCGGCTCCGCGAATCCGGACAACGTCCGCAAGTGGGCCGAGTGGATGAACAAGCCGCTCGACCCCGCCCTGCTCGCCGAGGTCCAGGCAATCTTCGCTCCTGTTAGAAACCTTGGTCACCTCGAAGGGCTTCCCGAAAACAACTGATCCGATGAAAGCGATCCAATTCACCCAGCCGAAGGAAATCAACGTCATCGAGCTTCCCGAGCCACCCGCTCCGGGTCCGGGCGAGGCCCTCGTCCGCACCCACCGCATGGGCATCTGCGGGACCGACCTCTCGGGCTACCTCGGCAAGATGCCGTTCTTTTCCTACCCGCGCATCCCCGGCCATGAACTCGGCCTCGAAGTGCTCGCGGTCGGCCCGGACGTGACCAACGTAAAGCCCGGCGACAAGTGCTCGCTGGAGCCCTACGTCAACAATCCCGACTCCGCCACCAGCCGCAAGGGCTCGTCGAACTGCTGCCCCGGCGTGCAGGTCCTCGGCGTCCACACCGACGGCGGACTCCGCGATTCCTGGATCTGCCCGGCCCGGAAACTCCACCCCGGCAACCACCTTTCCTACGACCAGCTCGCCCTCGTCGAGACCCTTGCGATCGGCTACCACGCCGTCCAGCGCGGCAACCCACAGCCCGGCGAATCCGTCCTCGTCATCGGCGCGGGACCGATCGGCCTCGCCTGCCTGGAGTTCTTGAAACTCATGGACCTCAACGTGATCGTGATGGACATGGTCGAGAGCCGCCTCGCCTTCTGCCGGGAAAACCTCGGCATCCGCCACACGATCCAGCCAAAGCCCGATGGCTCGCACCTCGCCGAACTCGAAGCCGTCACGAACGGCCAGCTCGCCGACGTGATCATCGACGCCACCGGCTCCGCCAAGTCGATGTCCACCTGCTTCGAATACGCCGCCTTCACCGGTCGCGTGGTCTATGTCGGCATCACCACCCAAGAGCTCAGTTTTCCACACGCGCCCATCCTTCATCGTCGCGAACTGACCCTGCTAGCCTCGAGAAACGCCCTGCCCGCCGACTTCGGGAAAATCATCGACCTCATCGCCGCCGGACAGATCAACACCGACGTCTGGATCACCCATCGCCTCGCCTTCGACGACGTCCCCACCGGTTTCGCCCAATTCACCGACCCCACCCTCGGAGCCATCAAGGTCATCATCGAAGTGAATTGAGAAAATTCGAAATTCGAAATCCTTCTTTGCTGAAGCTCCGAAGGACAGGTCTGAAATTCGAAACCCAAAAGCCTCTTCTTCGTCATTCGGAAATTCCTCATTCGTCATTCCCATGAAATCTTGCCCCAAATTCACCTTCGGCGTCGGCGATCGCTTCGCCCACCAGGCCGCCTCGCAGCTCGCCGCCTTCCAACTCGCCGCGCAGGCCGGGGTCGATCTCGTTCCGGTCTGGAACAAGTCGAACCGCGAGCACCTGATCATCGGCTCCGAACCCTCCGGCACTCGCGCCGCCGCCGACAAGGCCGTGGCCGATCTTGGCTGGACCCAGCCGTATCTGCTCGATGCCGACCACATCAACCTGAAGACGGTTGATCGCTTCGTCGCGCCCTGTGATTTCTTCACCCTCGACGTGGCCGATGACATTGGCGAAGCCGCCGATCCGGCCGACATCGAGGCCTTCATCGCGAAGCACCCCGAACTCCTCGGCGCGGTCTCCATCGCCGGCATCGATGCTCCCTTTGAGATCACCCGCGCCGACATCGAAAAGACGGCCAACCAATTCCTCAAGGCCACCCAGAAGGCCGGGGCAATCTATCGCCACATCGTCGAAGCCAAGGGCGGCACCGACGACTTCGTGACCGAGGTCTCGATGGACGAAACCGATAAGCCGCAGACCCCGCCGGAGCTGCTCGTCATCCTCGCCGCCATCGCTGATCAGGGCATCCCGATCCAGACCATCGCGCCCAAGTTCACCGGACGCTTCAACAAGGGCGTCGATTACGTCGGGGATGTCGCCGCCTTCGAGAAGGAATTCAACGACGACCTCGCCGTCATCGCGCATGCAATTTCCGCCTACGGTCTTCCCAGTAGTTTGAAGCTCTCGGTCCACTCCGGTTCCGACAAGTTCTCGATCTACCCGGCCATCCGTCGCGCCCTGGCCCGCACCGGAGCCGGCCTCCACATCAAGACCGCCGGCACGACCTGGCTGGAAGAGGTCATCGGACTCGCTGAAGCCGATGGAACTGCCCTGGAACTCGCCAAACAGATCTACGCCACCGCTCTTTCGAAAAAGGAAGCCCTCTGCGAGCCATACGCCACCGTCATCGACATCGACGACGCGAAGCTTCCCACCGCCGAGGAGGTCAACGGCTGGACCAGCGATCAGTTCACCGGCGCGCTGCGCCACGACCAATCGAACCCGCTCTACAACGCCCACTTCCGCCAGCTCCTCCACGTCGGCTTCAAGGTCGCGGCCCAGCTCGGCGACACCTACCTCGATGCCCTGAAAGCGAACGAGGCCATCGTCGCCAAGAACGTCACCGGCAACCTCTTCGACCGCCATATGAAGCCCCTGTTCCTGTGAAAGCCAGTCTGAGAATCCACGTGAAAGATCACTCGGGCATCTTCTAACAGAATTTACAGACCTAGAAAAGTTCCCGGCTTATTGAGTTTGGAATGCACTCTGAAAATTCTGTCTGAAGGGCACAACTCCATCGGAAAGTTCGATTTCTCAGGTAACCAACAATCAAGAACTGATCACCTCCCTTAGGTCTCCCACGCTAGAGATGAAGCATCAAGAAGATGGAGATTTTAACCACGGATGAAGAGGATGGTCACGGATTAGAGAGGCGGAATGGTGCTACTGAGAGGACAACCTCTCCGTGCCAAACCTCAAAATGACCTTTTCAACCAGCACTCAAGTCTTCATCCGTGTAAATCCGAGTCATCCGTGGTAAATCTATCTGAGGTTTTTCCCTAGTGGGGAAGCCCTGTCGTTACCCCGACCCTCATTTCGTACCCTTTCGTGGTTGGTTTCCATTCCCATCCAAATGATCGACTCCCACCATCACCTCTGGCGCTACTCGTCCGACGAATACGGCTGGATCCCGCCTGGCAGCCCGCTTGCCCAGGATCAGCTCCTGCCCGAACTCGCCGCCGCCACCGCTGCGGCGGGAGTCAGCGGGACGGTCGTCGTTCAGGCGCGGCAGGTGATCGGGGAGTCCGATTGGCTGCTCTCGTTGGCCGACCAGACCCCGCTCATCCAGGGCGTGATCGGCTGGGTTCCCTTGATCGATGAAGGAATCGGAAAGGAACTCGAACGCCTTTCCCCGCATCCGAAGCTCAAGGGCGTGCGTCACGTCCTTCAGGAGGAACTCGACGAGTATTTCCTGCGCGACGACTTCCATCGCGGTCTCGCCCTGCTGCCGTCCTTCGGCCTGCGCTACGACCTGCTGAACTTCCAACGAACGGCCATCGACCGCCGGAACTCGAAATTCCTCCCAGGCGAACCAACGCGGCCCGGTCACGGTTTCGATATGCTCGCTGAAACGGCGGCTGCCTTGACCGGTGACATCGGCCGACGGCAAGGCGCGTTCGACTGCCAGCACG
>JANOBS010000197.1:0-1348 GCA_031411755.1 Luteolibacter sp.
GCATGAACATCAGGCCGACGCCGCCTTTCGCGAGCTGGTCGACCTTTTCCCAGCCCTTCTCAACAACGCTGGTGCCGTCGGCATAAATCACGATGGCCTTGGCACCATCGAGCACCTTTTCATCCGACGGCCAGCCGCTGACGACCTCGGCCTGGATGTCCAATCCGCTCTCGTTGAGGGCCTTGGCGAGGAGCATCGAGCCGGCTCGGAACTCGTGTTCGCCCGGCCCGTGGCTGCGGCCGCCGGCGAGGAAAACGATCTTGTTGGCCGCATGACTCTGCGAGCTGAACAGGGCGCAGGCGATGACGACGCGTGCGAGACTTGGGAGTGGTTTTCGGATCATCACGGAAGAAACTGAGTTTTCTGGCAGGAAGAGGGTCGCCAATACGCGGGACATGAACAAGTTCTTAGCGCGTTGGATCGATTGGCTGGACGATTCTTGATTGTTTCACCCGATAAGGGGAATCTCCCGCGCCGCGCCTGAATGACGAACCCGATTCCACGCTCCCTCCACGACCTCAGCTACGACGAGGTTCTGGCCGAACTGGCCCTCGCCGGGATGACGGCGCACCACGCCCGTTTGCTGTGGCGGGCGCTGCATCGCGAGGCCCTGACGGACCTTTCCAAGGTCGGGTTCTTCATTCCCCGCCTCCAGACCTGGGTCGACGGGCACGTCGGCGAGGGAAAAGCGTTTTTTCTCGATGTCCCGGAGCTGGTGAAGGAAATCCGCAGCTCGGACGGGCTGACACGGAAATTCCTCCTGCGCCTGCGCGATGGCCAGGAAACCGAGGCGGTGCTGATGGGTTATGAGGGCCGTCACACCGCCTGTGTCAGCAGCCAGGCCGGCTGCGCGATGGGCTGCGTGTTCTGCGCTACCGGACAGATGGGCTTTGTCCGCCATCTTAGGCCCGGCGAAATCATCGGCCAGGTCCATCACGTCCGCCGCGCCCTGCGCGATGAGCAGCCGGACAAGCGTGTCCGCAACCTCGTCATGATGGGAATGGGCGAGCCGCTCCACAATTACGACTCGGTCCTGAATGCCCTCACCGTCATTTCCGACGTCCGCGTCCCCAGCATCGGGCCGACCCACATTTCCATCAGCACGGTTGGCGTGGTCCCCGGCATCCTGCGACTGGCCGAAGAGGGCTGGAAATACCGGCTCGCGGTCAGTCTCCACGGCTCGAACGAGGAGGAGCGCTCGGCCCTCGTCCCGGCAAGCAAGAAGTGGAACCTCGCCGAGCTGATCGCCACCTGCCGGAGTTATTGCGAGACGACCGGCCGCCGGATCTTCTTCGAATGGACCCTGATCGCCGGAGTGAACGACTCCCCGGAAACGGCAACCCGATTG
>JANOBS010000198.1:0-14220 GCA_031411755.1 Luteolibacter sp.
CGCAAGACCGCCGAAGGCTATGAAGGGCAGACTCATGGCCACTATGCCGATGCGGTTGCTTGTCGTGCGCCGGAGCTACC
The DNA here is from genome assembly GCA_031411755.1 of Luteolibacter sp. Taxonomy (GTDB): domain Bacteria; phylum Verrucomicrobiota; class Verrucomicrobiia; order Verrucomicrobiales; family Akkermansiaceae; genus Luteolibacter. Next base: position 81 of record JANOBS010000198.1, read on the forward strand.
GCCCGCGAGGCCGAAGACGAAGAAGGGTCTCGGCGGATGGACTCTTGGCAGGCTGCCAGGAGAGCTCGACGAGCTCGGCATTTCCTCGGTGACGGTGAACATGATGATCCACTCGCTGGTCTCATTGAGTCCCGAGCCGGGCCACACGCCTTTCCAATGGCAGGGCCGGACGTATTTCGCAGATGAAAAGACGCTGGCCGGATTCGACCAGACCTTTCGTGAAGCGGAAAAGCGCGGTGTCATGGTCTCGGTCATCCTGCTGGTCGCCAATCCCGCACGCGGGAGTGACAAGCTGATCGATCTGTTAGGTCATCCAGGAGCCACCAAGGAAGGTACTTTCGCGATGCCTAACGTTACCTCGCCAGACGGGCTCGCGCTTTACGGGGCGATCCTCAATCTGATCACCGAGCGCTGGTCGAAGAACGACGGAGTCCACGGTCGCGTCCATCACTGGATCGTTCACAACGAGGTCGATGCCGGCTGGGTCTGGACGAATGCAGGAGACCTGCCGGATGTCGTTTACATGGACCTCTACCAACGCTCGATGCGCCTCGTGAGCCTGATCGCAAGGCAGTATGACCCAAACTCGAGGCCATTCATCAGCCTCACCCATTACTGGACGAACAAAGGCGAGGCACACTTTTATGGATCAAAGCGCCTGCTGGAACTCCTCACCGGCTTCTGCCGAGCCGAAGGGGATTTCCCCTGGGCGCTGGCTTACCACCCGTATCCGCAGGGCCTCGGAAATCCCCGCACCTGGGAGGACGGGCAGGCGACTTTCGATTTGAACACCGCCAAGATCACCCCGAAGAACCTGGAGGTGCTGGATGCCTTCATGAAGCTCCCCGCGCTCCTCGATCACGGCAAGGTCCGGCCTGTGCATCTTTCGGAAAATGGGTTCAACTCGAAGGACTATTCGGAGAAATCCCTCACCGACCAGGCAGCGGGCATGGCGCTCGCATGGAAGAAGATCCAGTCGCTTTCCTCGATCGAGGCCTGGCAGTATCACAACTGGATCGACAACCGCCACGAAGGCGGCCTGCGCATCGGCCTGCGGAAGTTTCCCGACGAACCGGGAGACCCGCTTGGAAAGAAGCCCATCTGGTTCCTCTATCAGGCGCTCGGCACGCCGAAGGAGGACGAAGTCGCCGCGCCGTATCTGCCAATCATCGGAGTAACCTCCTGGGACCAGCTTCTCCACAAAGAGCCGATCCGGTGAGCGATGGCGGAACGGAGTTTCCTTCTCAGGACCTCCCGTGAATTCGGTGAGGCTGGGACTTGTTCGCAAGACCTCGCGCATCCCAACATGTGAGTCGAACTCTTCCCTTGGCCCTGATGCGTAGAGCGCCAGATCCGCACGGACACCTTTCACATGAGCCATTTCCTGCGTCTGATGATTCCAGTGCTGCTGGCACTGATGCCGGCGCATGCCCAGACCGCTCCGGTCAGCATCAGCTTCAACCTGCGCACTCCGACCTGGAGCACCGGCTATAACGCGGACATCGTCATCACCAACAACGGCAGCTCGGTCCTCAATGGCTGGACGGTCGCCTTCGATCTTCCGGTGTCGGGTTTCTCGAATACCTGGGATGCCACTGAAGGGGCATCGACCGCCAATCGGAAGATCTTCAGCAACCTCACCACCAACGCGAAGATCAATCCGGGCTCATCGCGCTCCTTCGGATTCACCGCCATTGGGCCGTTCACGACCGGGGCTACGAATTTCACGTTCAACGGACTAACTCCCGCCGGAAACATTCCAGCACTCAGTGTGAATGACAGCACCTCGAACGAAGGGAATTCCTCCTCCAGCCGAGTTTTCGCCGTCACGCTTTCCGCCGCCGCCGCTTCCTCAGTGAATGTCGATTGGTCCACCGTCGATGGCAGTGCACTGGCGGGAGAGGACTACACCGCTTCGTCCGGGACGCTTACCTTCGCGCCCGGAGAGTTGGGCAAGACGATCACCATTCCTGTGATCGGAGATCTTGTGGAAGAGGCCGATGAAACATTCAGCGTCACGCTTTCCAATGCGGGCAGCACGCCGATCGCACGCGCCACGGGACTCGGAACGCTGGTGAACGATGACTTCACCCCAGAGTACACTCTCGGCGCGGCATCGGTCATCGAGGGCGATGTCGGAGATGATCGCAGCATGGTCTTCACCATCACGCTCGCACCACCATCGACAGCATCCTCCCAGATCAACTACTCAACGCAGCCCGGCTCCGCCAACTCGCCGGATGACTTCACCGCAGTCAGTGGCACGCTGGTTTTCGCCCCGGGTGAAACCTCGCGCACGGTCAGCGTCCCAGTGAAGGGCGACTCATTCCAGGAACCCCCGGAAACCTTCACGATGACCCTCAGCAGTCCGATCGGGGCGATTCTACGCAACACGATCGCCCTCGGCACGATCTACGACAACGACGGCGGCGGCGCGGGTGGACGGCCTCAGACGGGAAACTACAATTTCGCCGAAGCGCTTCAGAAATCGCTGTGGTTCTACGATGCCCAGCGTTCTGGAAAACTGCCCGATGAGTTCCGCGTCCGCTGGCGTGGAGACTCCGGACTCGGTGATGGATCGGATGCCGGCCTCGATCTAACAGGCGGCTACTACGATGCGGGAGATCACGTGAAGTTCGGCCTGCCGATGGCTTTCAACCTTACGATGCTAGCTTGGGGCGGTGTTGAATTTCACGGAGCGTACGAGGAGGCGAACCAACTCACGCCACTGCTCGACGAACTGAAATGGGGCACCGACTACCTCATGAAATGTCACGTGAGGAATCCGGATGGTTCCACCGCTGCGTTCTATGGTCAGGTCGGCGACGGCAATGCGGATCACGCCTATTGGGGTCGGGCCGAGTCGATGACAATGAACCGGCCGTCCTTCAAGATCGATGCCGCGCACCCCGGCTCCGACCTCGCGGGCGAAACCGCGGCCACGCTCGCCGCGACGTCGATGTTGTTTGCGCAAACCCAGCCCACTTACGCCGCGCAACTTCTGGTTCACGCCCGCGCGTTGTATGCCTTCGCCGATGCACACCGCGGGAAATACAGCGACTCGATCCCGAATGCCGCGAATTTCTACCAATCGTGGAGCGGCTATCAGGACGAGCTCGCGTGGGGCGCGATCTGGCTTTACCGCGCCACCGGGGAGGCGGCCTACCTTTCGAAGGCGAAGCAGGCATACCAGGCCATCTCCGGCGGCGGCGCGGGCAATCATCCCTACCAGTGGGGACTTTCCTGGGATGATAAAAGCTACGGCTGCTACGTCCTCATGGCCGAGGTCGATGGTGGTGCCGCGTATCGTGCGGATGCCGAGCGCTGGCTCGACTACTGGACGGTGGGGGTCAACGGCCAGAAGGTTCCCACCACTCCCGGCGGCCTGGCGTGGCGCGACCAATGGGGATCGCTGCGCTACGCGGCAAACACGGCCTTCTGCGCCTATGTTTACGCCGATCGCGTGAACAATCCCGCCGGTCGCTATTCCGCCTTCGCCCGCAGCCAGATCGAATATGCGCTCGGCACCAATCCGGCCGGACGCAGCTACCTCTGTGGCTTCGGCACCAATCCCCCGGCGAATCCGCATCATCGCAATTCACACGCTTCCCTCACGAACGACATCAACTCTCCGGCAAGCAACCGCCACGTGCTGTTCGGCGCGCTCGTCGGCGGGCCGGACTTCAACGACAGCTATGCCGACAACCGCAGCGACTACGTGAAGAACGAGGTCGCGATGGACTACAACGCCGGGCTCACTGGGGCGCTCGCCCGCCTGTATCAGGAGTTCGGCGGCTTCACTCCGAACGAGATGCCAGTGGTTCCGCCTCCTGTGACCCTGCTGCACGCGACGATGGATGCTTTTCCGTCAGGCACTCAGACAGAGACCCAGTGGAAGGCCCTCTGGCCCGGCACCAAGTGGACCAACGGCACCGATGAGGGCCGGCTCGCAGTCGATGACCGACTCGCCTACGGTGGAAATGGAAAGGCTGTGCGAATCCTCTATCCGCAGGGCGGCCAGCAGTCGAATGGCAGTGGCGCGCAGTGGTTCATCGACCTGCACGGCGAGTCCGACGAGCTGTATTTCAGCTACTGGGTCCGCTTTGATCCTGACTTTGATTTCGTCCTTGGCGGCAAGCTTCCCGGCCTTGGCGGCGCGAACTCCTTCGACGATCGCACCCACGAATGGTCCGGCCGCCTGATGTGGCGCGAACAAGGCAAGGCCGAGTTCTACCTGCACACCCCTGCGGAAAATGACTACAACCCCGGCACGCGCTTCTGGTGGAATACCGAGGGCGCCCAGGCGCGGTTCATCCCCGGTCGCTGGCATCACATTGAAATGCACTACCGCCTGAACACGCCCGGGCAGTTCGACGGATTGATGGAGGGCTGGTTCGATGACGTGAAGGCCGCGCACTATCCAGCGTTCTATTTCCGCGACGCCCCGACCTCTTCGGCCAGGCTCGCGTGGGTGTTCTTCAGCACCTTCTTCGGCGGCAGCAGCAGCGACATCTGGCAGGCGGCGAAGGACGAACACGCCACCTTCGATGAGTTCATCGTCGCCAATCACCGGATCGGCTATCCCGGGCTTCCTTCCGACGTCGATGCCGACTCGCTGCCAAACACCTGGGAGACCACCTATTTCGGCAACGACAGCGCCGCTCAGCCTGGGGATGACTCCGATGGCGACGGTGCCAACAACGAGGCGGAATATGTCGCCGGCACCGGTCCCACCAATGCCTCGGATCGTTTCACGATCAAGAGCGCCATGGAGCCGTCCGCGATCCGTCTTGAAACCGCGGGCAAGGCCGGTCGCCGCTACCTCCTCCAGCGCAGCAGCGATCTCAAGACCTGGATCGACGTCGAGGAAACCCTCCCGCTCGCAACGGATCAGACCCTGGTTTTCAGACGAACCAACGATCAGACAAAAGGCTTCTACCGCATCCGGGTCAGGCTTCCTTGAGCCGACGGCTATCTAACAGCTCTTTCCCAGCCGACCTGGATTCCGCCCCAGTCCGGTGACCAGGGCCGCCGTCCGCCACAGTCGTCCGAATTTCGAGCGCCAGGGGCGGGCGGGGCGCAGGATGGTCCAGCCCTGTTCGCTGCCGATCGCGGTGAGCTCCGCCGAGGGATTGACCAGCGTCGCTTTTCCACAGATCGCCAGCATCGGCAAGTCGGCGGTGCTGTCGGTGTAGCCGTGCGAACGCCGCAGCACTCCGTTTTCGAATCGCTCTGGCATGAGCGATTGGAGACGCGTCACCTTCGCCGCGCCCTTGTGGTTTTCCAGATCGGGGAAAAAGGCCATGCGCGGTTCGGTCTCCACCGGAGTCCCGAGGATCAGGTCAAAGCCGAGACGCCGACCGATTTCGCGCACATAGAATTCCGGGCTCGCCGAGGCCAGCACCAGCAGATCCCCCGCGCGGCGATGGGCCTCCAGCTTCTCCACCACCTCCGGGAAAAACGACAGCTCATGGGCGAAGGCGCGGGCGTGCGAGGCGAGTTCGTCGGCTTTCATCCGCCACAGATAGGAAAGGAACACGCGCTTCATGCCCCCGGCTCCGAGGACCTTGCAGGCGGGTAGCACGGCCAGGAAAACCGGCAGGTAAAACAGCCGCCAGGGCTCGCGCCGCAGGACGCGATGGCAGAACAGCATCTGGCAATCCCAGGCCAGCAGGGTCCCGTCCAGATCGAAAAGGGCGATGCCCTGAGGGTCGTTTGGTTCGGTTGGAAGCGCCACGGGGCGAAGGGTTTCTGGCCGATTGATGACTTGCAAGCCCCGCGTCGCCAAGGCATGGTCCCGCCCGCATGCGGAAACCCATCCTCGCTGGCCTGTTACTGCTTTTGCCGATGCCGGCGATGGCCCAGCTCTACGCGGACTTCCAGACGACGGCGGGAAATTTCACCTGCGAGCTGAACTACAAGACTACGCCGAAGACCGTGGCCAACTTCGTCACGCTGGCCAACGGCACCCGCCCCTGGCTCGACGAAGGCTCGGGCATCGTCTCCTCCACCCGCCCGACCCAGCCCTTTTACGACGGCCTCGCCATTCACCGCGTCGTCAACCAGCCCGGTGGTCGGATCCTCCAGGCAGGATCGCAGAAAGGCGATGGCAGCGATGGACCCGGCTATACCTTCGCCGATGAATTCCAGGCCACCGTGCCCGCCAGCTATCAGCACGACTCCGCCTACCAGCTCTCCATGGCAAACGTCGGGCTCAACAGCAACGGCAGCCAGTTCTTCATCACCGGCGGCGCGATCCCCTCGCTGAACGGAAAGCACACCGTCTTTGGAAAAGTCATCTCCGGCAGTAGCGTGATCGAGGCCATCCTGGCCACCCCCACGGACAGCAGTGAAAAGCCCGTCACGCCGATCACCCTCCAGCATGTCGTCATCCGCAAGGTTGGCACCGAGGCCACCCGCTTCAATCCCGCCCGCTTCGCCCTGCCGACGGTCACCGCTCCAAAGTTCCGCAGCAAGATCACTCCCGGCGTCAGCGCGGTCCTCAACTTCGCCCAACCGCCCCGCAGCCTCCTCCACCTTTGGGCTTCCGAGGATGGCGGCACCACTTGGAACGACATCGGCACCCGCTTCATCGGAGCCGGGGAAAGAGCCGCCGCGGGCGTGCAGCTCAGCCTCGCCTCCACTCCGACGACCGCCCAACTGCTTTTCCGTCCTGTCGTCACCACTTACCCGAGCGACTCCATCGTCCCCAGCTCGATCCTCAACCAGCAGCTCTATCTGGAAAACGAGTCCGGCGACTACACCTTCCATTTCAATTCCACCGGCGATCAGTCCTACCTCATCGTCCTGCCTTCCGGCGAAACCAAGTCCGGGAAAATCACCCAGGTCAGCTACACCCCCGATGGCTACGGCGCGACCCTCATCGTCGACACCGCCAACGACGGAGCCTTCCGCTACCGCCTCGCGCCGAAGGTGAAATCCAGAACCGGCCTCACCGGCCAGCAACGCGGCTCCTTCTACAACTTCATCTTCGGCTGGATCCCCTACGCCGAAAACGCGAACTTCGCGCTTTCGCCACTGCCGTCGCAGCAGTGAAAGAGTGAGGGGTCGGGGGCTGGGATTCAGTGGTCAGGGATTTGAGACTTCGGCTTGATCGCTTCGAGCTTTAAGATAATCCGCCAACTCGTTGTAACCTCCCTCGCGAGCATACTGAATCGCGGTCTTTTCAGCTTTAATGTTGGCGTCGATAGAAGGAAGGTTTATTGCTGCCCCTGCCTCAATTAGCGCCTTGGCAACCTCCTGCCGACCATGAATTGCCGCCCAACATATCGGCGGCATTCCTCCTCCCGATCTGAGATTTGGATCGGCTCCCCGAGAGAGCAGGAATTTAACTGTCGCCAGATCAGCATAAGATACCGCCGAAGCGAGTGGCGTATCACCCTTGATATCAAGATTCCAACCATACATGCTGTATCCATTGATGTCAGCGCCAAGAAACAAAGAATTTTTTAATCCTCGTACATCACTGTGGACGGCTTGACCGACTAGGGTTCCCGAAGTCGGCCAAACGACCCATCCGAGAAGACAGACACTTGCTGAAAAAAGCGTGAAGAATACCAATGACCCAAACTTGATCCTACGGTTTTTCATTTTTCTGAAGGTATTCCGTGCAGTTTTCTCTGATAGAAGTTGGGCCAACATCAGCTTTCCTGCGAGAAGATTTCCGGATGCGAGGGTCGATGACACTGGAGGGCAAGCCGACACTACTCTTCCCTTGGACTGCGGCGGGAAGTGAAACGCCACGCCGCCTTCAGATGCGGATCGGATTCACGAACTCCGGGAAAGTTTCAGATCGTCTCAAGCTCTCTATCTTCATGGACGTCGGGCGTGGAAGACGATTGGCGACCTGAACGAAGGATGAACACCTACACCGCATGCCAAAGCGGTGTGGCACTGCGTTTCCCACCGCAGTCCAAGGTGGGCCTTCACAGATAGGCAGGGACATTTCTCCGAAAAGGTCCGGCGGGGGGCGGCTTGTGGGGTCGTTCGACAGTCGGCAGGTTCTATCGGCTCACCCCAGCCGGACCGCCCGGAGGTCGAGTCCCTGCCTTTGGAATCCCCGATCTCTTCCCTCACCCCATAAACCCGAGCTTGTCAAAACTCCCCTTGAGGATCGGTGACGACGGCGTCTTGAGCCAGTCCTCGAGGACGGTGGCGTAGATGCTGCGGAAGTCGGTGGTGAACTTGAGATCGCCCTGCGTGAGGTCGGTGAGGCTGGGATGTTTTCCGACGAGTCCACCTTTGACCGGCTGGCCAAGGACGAAGAGACAGGAGCCCTGTCCGTGGTCGGTGCCGCCGCTGGCGTTTTCGTTCACGCGGCGACCGAACTCAGAGAAGGTCATGACGGCGACGCGGTCAGCATTTCCCTGCTCCTTTAGGTCGGCCATGAAGGATTTCAAAGAGGAGTCGAGCTCTTGCAGCAGCCGCTCATGGGTGTTGGCCTGATTGTTGTGGGTGTCGAAGCCGCCGTGCGAAACATAAAAGACGCGGGTCGGCAGGCCTCCGGCGATCATGCGCCCGACGAGGTTGAGGCTGCGTGAAAGCGCGCCGCCGCCATACTGGACGGTGCTCTTGTGCTTGGCGGCGATCTCGAGGATTTTCGCGGAGCTGACTCGGGCATCGAGGGCCACGCGTTCGAGGAAGGCGAGGTTGCTTTCCCCTTTCACGCCACCGGTCTTTCCACCGGCGGGCATGGCGATCGAGCCGCCTTCGGCCGGCACGTCGTGGTCGTCATCGGGGCGGTTGAGGTCGTTGAAGAATTCCTCCGCCATGACCTTTTCTCCGCCGCTGTGGATCCAGCGGTAGAGCTCGGGCGAGGAGAGGCAGATGCCGGGATTCTTGATCGCGCCGAAAGACTCCGGTTGGGTCTTGTTGAAGCTGATTCCGACGGTGGGATCCGCGCCGGGGCAGGCGTTGTCGAAATAGCGGCCGAGCCAGCCGGTGTTCGAGTGGTTCGATGGATCGGCGGTTTCCCAGATCGAGGTGGAAACGAAGTGCGAGCGGTTCGGGTTCGGGTAGCCGACGCCCTGAATGATCGAAAGATCGCCTTCCTTGAACTGCGAGCCAAGCCAGGGCATGGCCGAGTTCAGGCCGCAGTAGTCGGAGAGCTTGATGATGTCCTTTTCGCTCTTGGCAATGCGTGGGCGGGCCTTGTGATAGGCATCGTCGCCGTAGGGAACGAGGGTGTTGAGGCCATCGTTGCCGCCGGCGAGTTGGACGACGACGAGGATGGGTCCATCCTTGCCGGTCACGCCCTGGACGGCGAGGTCCTTGGAGGCATTGTGAAGTTGGGCGAAGGTCTGCTCGACAAACATCGGGACCGTCCAGGAGGCGGAGGCACCCAGCAAGGTGGAGCGGAGGAAATCACGGCGAGTTTTCATGGAAGTGGTTTCAATTTTCAGCTTTCGAATTTCGGCTTTTCTTCAGCACAACTGGTAGTCGGGCGTGCTGAGCATGAGGTGGATCAGCTCGGCGATCTCGTGGTTGGTGAAGACCACGCCGTCCTTTTCCTCGGCGAAGGCGAGGAAGCGCTTGCGATGGGCCTCGGGCAGAGGAGCTTGGAAAAAGCGGAAGCCCAGGGTGTCGACGAGGTCTTCATGGCGGCTGCGAAGCTCGCGCGGCGCGACCTTGTCATAGTCCGGTCCTTTCCAGAACCGGGAGGCGGCGGCCATTCCATCGGCCATTTGCTCGCCGCTCGCATTCTTTTTGAACATCTGCCGTTGGGCTTGGTTCGGAGCGTTCTCGTCCATCATCTCGCCGTCCTGCATCATCGTGTCGTCATTGTTGGCGACGAGTCCCGGCGCGTCCTGTGCACCCTTGGTGATGAAGCCGGCGATGTTGTAGCGGGTGAGCAGCGTGCTGGTGTTGATCCAGGCTTTCCCCCAATCCCAACCCGCGACGTTCGGAGGCATGAAAAGCACCTGGCCGAGCTGCTGCTGCGCCACCTGCGTGTATCCCTGCGGCGCTTCCTTCAGGTCGAGCTGCTTGAGCATCTGCACGAGGAACTGGATCGGCGACTTCACCTGGTTGCGCATGACGTCGGGTGCGTAGAATTCCTTTGAGAGGAAGATTTCCCGGAGCAATGGAGTGACCTCGTATTTCGCTTCGCGGAAGCTGTTCGCCAGAGCCTCGATGGCGGCCTCGGGCGGGTTTTCAGAGGCGAAATACTCCCACAGTTTCCCAACCATGAGTTTGGCTGCCTGCGGTTGCTCGAAGATCAGGTTGATGACGTCGTCGCCATCGAACTTGCCGGTTTTGCCGAAGAGGGTCTTGTCGCCATCGTCCCACTGGAACCGGTTGTGGAACACGGTGCCCTGCATGCGGTTGAGCTGGTAACCGGTGAAGGCCCGCGCCGCCTCGTGGATGTCCTGCTCGGTGTAGTGGCCTTCTCCCAGAGTGAAGAGCTCCATCACCTCGCGGGCGAAATTTTCGTTCGGGTGGTCCTTTTTCGACGATTGGGTGTCGAGGTACATCATCATCGCCGGATCCTTCGCGATCTCGTGGGTCAGCGTGCGGAAATTTCCGAGGGCATGGCGCCGGAAAAGATCGTTCTGCAGCATCATCAGCGGTGGCAGTTTCACCTTCTGGATCGAGGAGGCGAAATGGTCGTGCCAGAACAGGGTCATCTTTTCGCGCAGCGGAGCCTTGGTGGTCAGCATGGCGCGGAACCACCAGCCCTGACCCTCGATGCCGTGCTGGCGGTTTTCGACTTGAGCGGCCTTGAAGGTCTGTTGCCTCATCCTTTCAGCTTCTGCCGCGGTCATCCCCTGGGTCGCGCGCTGGGTCTCGATGAACTGCTTGCCACGTTCGCGCATGTCCTCGATGGCCTGATCCCGTGTCGCCCAAGCGGGCATTGTGAGTGCGCCAATCGGCTCGGTGGGATTGACCAGGGAATCAACCGCCTTGAAGCGCCCCAGCGCGTGCAGAGCCTTGATCTCATCGGGGCTTCCACCGAAGCCAGCGCGGTTGAGGAGGTGGGCGGCCTCGAAGAGGGACCAGGAGTCAGGAGCTTGTGGGAGCATGGCAAAGAGGGGTTACGAACAGGAAACCCTCGCGCGGGCGGAAAGTTTCGCATCGTGAATCCGAGGAAAAACCCTGCCATTTCGCCGATGCCAGCGCATGATCCCCGCAACCACCGCAGGACGATGCCCCAAGACCTCACTCCCGAACTCCTCAGCCCCGCCGGAAACTGGGACTGCGCCCGTGCCGCCGTGGCCGCTGGGGCCGACGCCATTTACTTCGGGATGCCGCGCTTCAATGCCCGCCTGCGTGCTGACAATTTCACCGAGCACGACCTCGCGCCGCTGATGGAATTCCTTCACCGCCGTGGCGTGAAGGGCTTCGTGGCGATGAACACCCTGATCTTCACCAACGAGCTCGAAGACGCCGAAGCCCAGCTCCGCCTGATCGCCGAGGCCGGAGTCGATGCCCTCATCATCCAGGACCTCGGCCTCGCGAAACTCGCCCGCGAGATCGCTCCCGGCGTGGAGCTGCACGCGTCCACCCAGATGACGATCACCTCGCCCGATGGTCTGGCCTTTATCGAAACCCTGTTCCCGATGGAGCGCGCGGTCCTCGCCCGTGAACTCTCCGTTCGGGAAATCGAACGCTTCCAATCTTCACGGATCACCGATCACCGATCACTGATCACTCCCCTCGAAGTCTTCGTTCACGGCGCCCTCTGCGTCGCCTACTCCGGCCAGTGCCTCACCAGCGAATCCCTCGGCCAACGCTCCGCCAACCGCGGCGAATGCGCCCAGGCCTGCCGAATGCCCTACGAACTCCTCGTCGATGGCGTGCAGCAGGAAATGGGCGAAGTCCGCTACCTTCTTTCCCCGCAGGACCTCGCCGCCGTCGACCTCATTCCCGACCTCGTCAAGGCCGGCGTGAAGTCATTCAAGATCGAAGGCCGCCTCAAATCCCCCGAATACGTCACCGCAGTCACCCGCGTTTACCGCAAGGCCCTGGACTCTGCTCTGGAATCCACCATCCCCGATCCTCAATCCCCGATCTCTTCCTCTGACCGGTATGAGCTGGAAATGACCTTCTCCCGCGGCCTCACGACCGGCTGGCTTGGTGGCTCCAACCATCCCTACCTCACCCACGGACGCTTCGGAAAAAAACGCGGCCCCTTGCTCGGCGAAATCATCGACTGCGGCCAAGGCTGGATCACCCTCGGCAACCGCAGCGGCGTCCCCATCGTGGCCGGTGACGGCGTAGTCTTCGATGCCGGAGAAAACCGCGACCTCGAACAGGGAGCCCGCGTGTTCCGAGTCGAAGGCGACCGCCTCGTGTTCCATCGCGAACTCAGCGGCATCAACTTCGAGCGCATCAAGCCCGGCCACACGCTCTACAAAACTTCTGATCCGAAACTCGAATCCGAGCTTCGCCGCTTCTGGCAGAACGCGAAGCTTGAGGAAAACAAAACCCCGCTCCACCTCACCATCACAGGCAAGCCCGGCGAGCCGATGGTCGTTCGCAGCGGAACCTACGAGGTCCGCAGCGAGTCGCTGCTTCAGGAAGCCGCAAAACATCCGCTCAGCACCGAAACCCTCGCCGCTCAGTTCGGTCGCCTCGGCGAAACCCTCTTCGAGCTAGGCTCGATCAACAACCAGCTCGAAGGCACCTGCCACCTCGCCGTCTCCGAGCTCAACCGCCTCCGCCGCGCCCTCGTCGACCAGCTCCCCGAGCCCGATTTGCCCACCCCCATGGGACCAAAACACGACCGCACCTACCGCGATCTTCTCCCTCTCTCCAATCCGCAATCCACAATCCGCAATCCGCAATTGTCCGTTCTCTGTCGCAGCCTCGACCAAGTCGAAGCCGCCAGCGAACTCGGGATCCAAACGATCTACTGCGACTTCGAAGACCCCCGCCGTTACAAGGACGCGGTCGCACTCGTTAAATCCGAAACTCGAAATCCGAAATCCGAAATCATCCTCGCCACTCCCCGCATCCTGAAGCCCGGCGAGAACGGCTACCTCAAGCTCATCGAAAGCGCGAAGCCCGACGGCGTCCTGCTCCGCAACCTCGCGGCGCTGGAATACTACAAGCATCGTAGCGATCTCCGAAAAGTCGGCGACTTTTCGCTCAACGTCGCCAACCCGATCACCGCAAAGCTGCTCATGGAAGCCGCCTCGCTGGAGTCGGTCACCGTCTCCTACGACCTCAACATTTCCCAGGTCCTCGACCTCCTGAACGCCGCGCCGACGGAGTGGTTCGAGCTGACGCTCCACCAGCACATGCCACTCTTCCACATGGAGCACTGCGTGTTCTGCACCTTCCTCAGCAGCGGCACCACCTACAAGGACTGTGGACGTCCCTGTGAGAAACACGTCGTCCACTTGCGCGATCGCGTCGGCCAGCTCCACCGGCTCATGGCCGATGTCGGCTGCCGCAACACCCTCTTCAACGGTCGCGCCCAGACCGGAGCGAAATTCTTCGACGACCTCCGCGCCACCGGCCTTTCCAAGTTCCGCATCGAACTCCTCGACGAGGACAAGGAAGCCGCCACCCGCACCATCCGCGCCTACCAGGCCCTCGTATCCGGCGAAAGCGACTCCGTCACCTTGTTGCGAAGGGTGACCGCTCTTGAAAAGCTCGGAGTCACGGAGGGAACGCTGGAGGAGAAAGCACTAAGCACGAAATTCTAAATTCGAAACGAGAAGCAGAAACTCCAGACTTCGTTTCGGATTTCAGATTTAGAATTTCGTATTTTCCCCAAGATGGATTTACCCGACATCATCGCCCACTGCCTCTCGAAACCCGGCGCGGAAGAGACCACTCCCTTCGGACCCGACGTGCTCGTTTACAAGGTCGGCGGCAAGATGTTCGCGCTCACGTCCCCCGGCGATTTTCCGGCCACCGTGAACTTGAAATGCGACCCGGAACGCTCGATCACCCTGCGGGAGGAATACGAGTCGATCACGCCCGGCTACCACATGAACAAGAAGCACTGGAACACCCTCGTTCTCGATGGGTCCGTGCCCACGAAGCTCATCCGCGAGCTGATCGACCACTCGTATGGGCTGGTCGCCAAAGCACCAAATCCAAAACGAAAAGCCTGAATCTCCGTTTAGAATTTAGAATTTAGTGCTTAGTGCTTAGTGCTTTCTTCCTC
>JANOBS010000199.1:0-3028 GCA_031411755.1 Luteolibacter sp.
GTAGGGACCTTACTGTCCCTTCTTTCCGCTGCGGGACGAAGAAACGACAATAAGGTCGTTACTCCTTATCCCGCAGGTTGTAGTTTCCTCCGCGACACCACATGGCTGCTCCATCCCGATCGCCCATCGCTTTCTTCGCCCACGAGCGCGGCGACGCGCGGGTGATGAAACGGATCGCCGCATTCCAAGCGCTGGGCAGGGAGGTCATCGGCTTCACCTTCCACCGCGTTCGCGACAAGGCGGATGTCCCGCCGACCTGGGAAAATGTCCATCTCGGCACCACCTACAACCGCCGCTACCTCCAGCGCCTGTGGACCTTCATGGGAAGCCTTGCCATCCTCTGGCGGCATCGGGATGCCTTGGGTGACTGCACGGCGATGTATGTGGTCAACACGGACAACGCGATGCTCGCGCTGATCGGCCGTTTCCTTTCCGGGAAAAAGGTGCCTCTGATGCTGGAGCTGGCGGACATCCAGCCGGTGATGACTGGCACAGGCTTGATTTCGAAAACGCTGCGCTGGATCGAGCGACAGGTGCTGAAGCGTTCGTCGCTGCTGGTGACCACTTCGCCGGGATTCGTGAAGAATTACTTCGAACCGGTGCAGCGATTTCACGGCGAGATCTTCCTGCTCGAAAACAAGGTCTATCCGAGCCTCACCCTGCCCGCGGCGGTTCTTTCAAACGGCCAGCCGGTGAAAGGCGGACGTCCGTGGGTGATCGGCTGCTTCGGAGCCCTGCGCTGCCGTCGCAGTCTCGAATTGATGAAGGCTCTGGCTCTGGAACTCGGCGACAAGGTTCACTTCATTCTTCGCGGCTATCCCTCCGGCACCATCGCGGACGATTTCGCGGCCCTGCTAGGCGACTTGCCGAACCTGCGCATGGAAGGCGCCTATCAGTATCCGGGCGATCTCGCGGAGATGTATGGCGCGGTGGATTTCAACTGGGCCATCGACGAGAGCGACCCGAACGGCAACTCCGCCTGGCTGCTGCCGAACCGGATCTACGAAGGCGGCTGCTTCGGCGTGCCGGTGATCGCCGCGACGCACACCGAGACAGGAGCGTGGGTTTCGCAGCGCCAACTCGGCTGGACCTTCGAGGAACCCTTCGAGAAAACCCTCGCCGCGTTTCTGGACCGCATCACCGTGCAGGAATGGGCGGCGGTGAAAGCCCGCTGTGAATCGATGCCAAGAACCGACTTCACCGGCGATGACGACTTGCGGAAGCTCGCGGAAATCGTGACAAACCTGCCGGGCTGTTAGTCCCAAGCACTCGAACCCATGGGCATCCTCCGAATCTATCTGGCCCTGTGCGTGGTGGCGGCGCACTCGACGCGGATCGCGTTCTGGCCGATGCACACGGGCCATGAAGCGGTGCAGATCTTCTTCATGATCTCCGGCTTCTACATGGAGCTGGTCTACGACAAGTATGCCACCGTCCGCGAATTCTACACCAGCAGGGCCCTGCGGATCTTCCTGCCTTACTGGGTGGTGCTGGCCTCCGTCGTGGGCCTGAGCGTGCTGCTCGGACTCATGAGCGGAAACTGGGCGGAGCTCGCGCCGTACGGACATTTTCGTGACACCAACGGCGTGGCGGGCGTGACCTTGGCGGGCATTTCCAACGTGACGATCTTCTTTCAGGACACGTTGATGTTCCTGCGCGACGGCGGCGGAGGGCTGGCCTTTGCGAGTGACTTCCGAGCCGATGCCAATCCGCTCTGGTACTTCCTGCTCATCCCGCAAGCTTGGTCGATCAGCGTCGAGCTGCAGTTCTACCTGCTGGTGCCGCTGTTGGCGAAGCTCCGCGACAAGTGGCTGGTGACCATCCTCCTGCTGTCGATGGCGGCCCGCCTCTATGTCTATGAAGGGCTCGGCTGGAAGCATGATCCTTGGACCAGCCGCTTCACGCCGTTCGAGATTTCATTCTTCCTTCTGGGCATCCTCGCCTGCCGGTTCTGGAAGCGACGTCGCGCATTCTTCGAGCGACTTGAAACCCTCGGCGAGTCGAAGCGCATCCTGCGCTACGGCGCGATCCTGCTAGTCTGCCTCGCGTCGAAGCTGCTGGTGGTAGCCCTCGCGAAATGGTTCGACCGCGCCTACGTCGATCTCGTCATGGCAGCGGTTTGGGCACTGGTGCTACCCGCGCTGTTTTCCCTGAGCCGGAAGGACGGGCTCGACCGCTGGATCGGCGAACTTTCCTATCCGGTCTACCTCGTGCACTTCTTCATCATCGGACTCCTGGAACTGGCCCTGCACACCGGCCTGACCAACTTCGCGGCGGAGCCCCTGAGCTGGCAGCTCCACCCCTGGACCGGCACCCTCGCCGCGATCCTTTCCATCGCCGTCGCCGCCCTCCTGAACCGCACGCTCTTCGGCGGGTTGGAAAAACTGCGGCATCGGAAGATCGCTGCGGCTACACCTTCGCAATGATTTTACAAGGAGCGTGGACGTCTCCGTCCACAGCAAGGCCCGACAGCTCCACTCGGCAGGGCTTCCCACCGCATCAAGGTTCTTCTGCCCCTTTGATTTGGATTTAGCCTGCCCGGAGTAGCTTGAGCGGAGGGTGCCTGGAATCTAGAGCTTTCTCCCTTTTGGAACTTCCCTCCCATGGACGATTGACTCAGATTGGACACCTTTGGAAATGGTCGACTCTCCATCAATCCCCGCAGCTCCGCCTGCCCGCCAGCCATCGGGCGGACGCCGGACGCGCCCGGCTCGACCAAGGCGCTCTCTTCGAAAGCTCGCTAAAATTCTCCAGATTTGCCCAGAAACCCGCGTTTGGGGGGTAATACACTACTACGGCTATCGCTACTGTGCGCCAAGCGAAGCTTGGCGTCTCTTGCAGGGTGAAAGTCCCTGCCGAAAGTCTCCCGAGGGCGGAAGCCCGAGGTGGCAAGAACTAGCCACTCGATTCGTACCGAGTCTTGCGGGCGTGAAGGAAAGGAGGAATCCAATGAACGACACGACCGAAGCGTAGACAGGGAATCCCATGGGCCGCAGGGGAGATGCACCTCCCCAAAGCGATTCAGCCT
>JANOBS010000200.1:0-12102 GCA_031411755.1 Luteolibacter sp.
GTGAGGATCCTGTCAGCGTCAGCTCCCCATTCAAGAATGGATTGGGCTTCCTGTCGGAGCCGTTCCTGAACATCTGTTCCATGGCCTCTTCCGAGGTCATTCGCGAGCCTTGCTCCCAAGCTTTCAGCCGTGCCTTGCGCAGGCGTTCCGCGAGTTGCTGGGCTTGGGTGGCTGCGTTCATGAGATGAACGGTAGTGGAGAATGCGTTCGAGGTCAACGGGCTGCTCCGAAACTGACCGGCGATGCAGCTCCAGCGGAATGCTCCGGATCGTGCGGACGTTGTTGGTTACGTCGTCTCCAGTGGTGCCATCGCCGCGGGTGGCGGCGTAGTCGAGTTGGCCGTTTCGATAAACGAGGGAGACAGCCACGCCGTCAATCTTTGGTTCGACGGTCACGGTGACTTCCTCGCGACCGAGGTTTTTCTGAAGACGTTTGTAGAAGTCGATCAGTTCGGCTTCCGGAATCTCGGCGTCCTTGATCTCGAAGACGTCGTCGATGCTCAGCATCGGCACCAGATGCGTGACCTGCTGGAAGCCGTCGATCGGCGCGCCACCGACGCGTTTGGTGGGTGAGTTCGGATCAGCAAGCTCCGGATGCTTAGCCTCCAGTTCTTCAAGCTCGCGATAGAGCCGATCATACTCCGCGTCCGAGATCTCCGGCGTGGCGTCGGTGTAATAAAGCCGGTTGTGCCGCGCGAGTTCGTCGCGGAGCTGGCGGATGCGGGTGATCGGGGTGGAAAAAAGATCGTCCATGAACTGCGAAAATCATGAACCACGGATCAACGCGGATCGACACGGATTTTTTGAGACCGTCTCAGACTTTTGGTTTGAGAAATTTCCTCACCACCCAGGCCCCGCAGATCCCACCGGAAACATCCGCCGACCAGTCGGCGGGATCATTTCCAGAACGTCCTGGGACGTAGCTTTGGTGGAACTCGTCGGTCACGCCCACCATGGCGATGGCGGCAACCGTCAGGAGAAAGGGCTTGGCCACTTTTCCCGGAGGCCGGTTGAAGGCACCACCGAGAAGGATCGCGCCACCGAAGTAGTAGCCGAAGTGGTAAACCTTGTCGATGAAGCGGATATCCTCGCCCAAGGGCAGGTCGCGATGCCCGGACGAGAGCCACCACAACGTGCCGAACCAGACGGCGAAAGCGAGCAGCCAAGGGCCGGGCTTCTGCGGGAGCTTATTGCTTGCGCATTTCATCCTCGAGACGCTCGGCGAGCCACTGCTTCATCATCGACTGGTAGTTGAGGAAGCGGGAACGGGCGATGCGCTTGATACGGGAAAGCATCCGCGGATCGAAGCGCAGGGTGATCGTGGTGGACTCCTTGGTGTCGGACTCCAACACCGAGGCCGACATCAGACGGGCATCCAGTTCGTGCTCGTTCCAGAAAATGGCTTCGGCTTGTTCGTCGGCGAATTCCGGAATCTCGGACCAGCGGGTGATTGGTTTCATCGGACGGGGAAGGTTCAGCGGAGTTCGGCGTACTTGCGGTCGTAGAAGCGTTGCTCGCCCTCGGACATGGTCCGGGCGGAGATCACGCGGATCGCCTTGCCATCGGTGCGGAAGCACAGGAACAGATAGCGGTCACCCACGGTCCGCCCGAGCGCATAGAAACGGCCCTCGCCATCGGCGCGATCCACATCGGGAAGAAAGCGGACGGAAAATGGGTCTTCGAGCGCTTCCTCGATCTCCTTGGGTTTGATGTCGCGGAGGTCGAAGTGGACGTCGATGATGTCGAGTTCCATAGGTAGGTCAAATAAGTGGCTGGCAGCAGGAAAGCGGAACCTGAGCCGATGGGAAAGCGGTAATCCGGGAAATCCGGAATGATCTGCTCAAGGTCCCTGGGTTCCGCCTGAGTCGCGTTCCCCCGTGAAGGTCCGGGCGAGAATGGATCCTGCTCCGGTGCGGCCTCCTGGACCCGTGATGACCGAGAAGGTCGGAATCAGATTGCCGTTTTCCTTTTCCTGCTTCTGTTGGTCGATCGTCTCCTGGATCAGAGCTTCCGCCTTCGGGGAAAGCGGACCGAACTGACCCTTGCCGCCGAGCGCTGAGGTGGCGAGGAGGCGGGCGATGTCGATGGTGACCGGATTCGGAACCACCTGACCGTCCGGGTGCATGATGATCATCTGACCTGCGGGCACGAGGACCGGGTTCTTGCGGCCATTGATGAAAAGTTTCTGGGTGCCTTCCAGCGTGATCAGCTTGATCCACTTTCCGGCACTGAATTCAAACATCACGGTCGTCCCGGTGATGGCAGCGGTCACGGTGGCGGTGCGGATCGTGGCTCCGCCGTTGGTCTTCGGAACCTGAAGCAGGATCGAGCCCTGGGAGAGCTCCATGTCGCGACCGCCGGAGCGGAAGCTGAAGACGGAATTCTGGCCGAGGCGGGTGACCGTGTTGTCGGTGAAGGTCAGCTCGGTCCGCGAGCGTCGACCGGTTTGAACGGAAGTCGAGCCGCTGATCGTATCTCCGATCGCTGCGGCGCGGGCGGAGGATCCGTCCGGGAAAAGCTGCACTTCATTCACCGCTTGGGTGATCTTGGCGGACTTGAGCGGCTCTGCATTGGCACCGACAAGAAGGAGAAGGGAAAGCAGGGTGGTGGAGGTTGCCGTTTTCATGGGAACTCAGGTGAAGGAATTAGAATTCAAAGGTGGCACCCACTCCGAGACCCACGGTCCAGGCTTGGGAATCATTCGCACCACGCGTGGTATTGGAGTTGTTGTCGCTGAAGAAAACCGAAGTCGAGATCCGCGAGTTCTTGCACGGGTGCCAGGCGAGTTCAACACCCACGACCTGGTTGATGTCTTGGCGATCCTCGCGGAATGGGCCGAAGCCGACCTGGGAGTCGAAATCCCAAATAGCACCACGCCAGGAGGCGGTGGCGCTGAGGGTATCGGTGATGAAGTAGGTGTAGCTCAGGTCCAGTGCATACTCGTTGCGTTCAAGATTCTTCGGATCGGCGTCCAGATCGAAGGCCCCGCTGATTCCGGCGGACAGTTGATGATGCGTGGAATTGAAGAGCACCTTCTGGGCTCCGATACGGACGCGGGTGGCATCGTAGTCGCTGTCGCCGAAGGAGCCGGTGGTCAGCATCTGGTATTCGAAGCGACCGTAAACGAGCAGGTCGTCCAGTGAGGTCAGCGATTTCACCACTCCGGCGTGCGCGGCGAAGTTTTCGAAATCCGTGGCATCGCCCTGGTCAAAGCGGAACCACTGCTGCTCCACCCCGACATCTGCGAACCAGCCTGCGGCGATCCTCGGCTGCCACGAGGCGGCGATCCGTCCGGCCCAGAGCCAGGACTCGTCATCGAGCGGCCGGGTGGCGGCCGGGGCGTTGTCGGTCCAGTAGAAATCGGTGGAAACCTCAACCCGCACCGGCGGCAGGCCCTTGTATTCTCCCAGCACTTCCTGCACGCCGAGATCGGAGTCCGCTGGTGAGAAAGGGGCGAATGTCCGGCCAGCGTCGGTGTTTTCAGCCTCCAATTGCGCGGGATCATAATCCGGGCGCGAACTGCCGAGGAAACGGTCGATGGTGCTGGGCGATTGAGCCAGCGCGAGCGAAGGGCAAAGAAGGAGTGGTAGTAAAACGGGGATTCTCATGGGGAAGTTTTCCTGTTAGTTCGGTCGGAGACTAGGGACAGTAGCGCGTCATGACAAGCCTCCTCGCGATTTCCAGAAAACCCGCCGTTCGGAAGGCCGCCGTGGCGTTTTTGGGTGGAATGGCGGTGCTGTTGTTGACGGCCGTTCCCTCCGTCCAGTTGCTTGTGCGGAAGGCGGATCGGGCCGTTTCGGACACCATTGTCAAAACCACCAGCAACACGCGGGAGCACTCCGAGTTGGTACTGCTTGGTATTGACGATGCGAGCCAGTCGGGGAGCGACCTCGATCCAGCCGTGATCGCCGCCGATCCGCTGTTGCAGCAAATGACCAAGCGCTTTCCGTGGGATCGACGCGTCTGGGCGGCAGCCATTGACCGGCTTTGCGATGCGGGTGCCCGCTTGGTAGCGATCGACCTCGTGCTTTCCGAGGAGAGCACCCCGGAGGCGGATCAGGCGCTTGCCGACGCCATCTCCCGTCATCGCGACAAGGTGGTGCTCGCCTCCGCTTTCTCACCCGCCGCGGCAAACGAAGTTGGTCAGGACAAATTCACCCTCACCGAACCACTGGCGGACTTTTTCGGTCCCGGTCCTGACGACACGCGTTGTGGATTCGTGAATTTCAGTGAGGATGACGATGGCTTGGTCCGCTACGTCCGCTATCAGACCACGATGAACCAGATGAACGGAGCTGCCGTGCATCCGGACGAGATGGTCATCCGCTCCTTCGCAGGCGAAATCCTTGCCGCTCTCGGGAAACCGATGCCTGCGGGGAATTTCCAGATGCGCATGGCACTCGGGGAAGGGGACAGCGCGGCGGAGGTCTATGCGCCAAAAAGCGTCCGCTCGATCTTTGTGCCGGATGATTGGAAGCGAAACTTCGATGACGGCCGGTTTTTCAAGGACAAGGTCGTGCTCATTGGTCCGACCGCTCCGAGATTCCAGGACAACCATGCCACGATCGGTGGATCGATCACGGGCCCCCAGCTTCACCTTCAGGCACTGACCTGTGGGCTCGATGATGCCTTTGTCTCCAACTCGGATGGGTATGGGTTATTGGCGGTGGGGCTTTGCCTGGCGGCCTCACTGCTGGCTGCTGCGTGGTGTTTCTTCGTGAAACGTCCGTCCTGGTCCGCCGTTGGCGCTGCCGCACTGGTCATCGGCTTGTTTGTGGTAGCCGGGATCACTGGAGCCTGGATTCTCTGGGTGCCACCGGTGATTCTGGCGTCGGTTGGATTTGCCGTTGCCTGGATTGCCTCACAGAGCTTCGAGCTCATCACCGAGCGACTGGAGCGAGGCCGCCTCAACCGCGAGTTCCGCCGTTTCGTTTCTCGAGATGTCGCCGACTTCCTTGTGAGAAATCCGGAACTCTACAAGAACGTCGCCAGTGGTCGCCGCCGGCGGGTGGTCGTTCTTTTTTCGGATGTCCGCGGCTTCACCAGCCGCTCCGAGCACACCGAACCCGCCGAACTCGTCAGTCAACTCAACGAGTATCTGACCCGCATGGTCAGCATCGTCTTCCAGCACCAGGGCACCCTCGACAAGTTCATCGGCGATGCCGTCATGGCTCACTGGGGGGCACTGGAGGATGGCTCGGAAAGCGACCACGCCCGCCAGGCCGTCGGGGCCGCGCTCGACATGATCACCGGCCTCGCCGAGCTGAATGCGAAGTGGGCCACCGAGGGTCGTGACCCCTTCGAGATCGGCATTGGTCTCCACCTCGGCGATGTCCTTGCAGGGGAAATCGGCTCCGTCGACAAGATCGAATTCGGCGTCATTGGCGATGCCGTCAACCTCGCCTCACGCATTGAAGGTCTGACGAAATACTTCGGCGTCCAACTCCTCGTTTCCGATGCCGTCGCGCACAAGGTCGAGCAGCAGGCGGGTTTGCGGAATGTCGGCCGCGTCCGCGTCAAGGGCCGCCACGAACCCGTCGAACTTCATGCCCCCTCGCGTAGTGAATCTCTTGATCAGAAATTCCACGCCGCCCTGCATCTTTTCATGGCAGGGGATTTCTCCGCCGCTGGCGCTGCCTTCAAGGCCTACCTCGAACTCGACCCAGGCGACGGAGCGGCCAAGCGCCTCTCGACCTGGTCTGATGAATACGCCGCCTCGTCGCCAGCGGAGTGGGACGGCACCGTCATCATGGACAGCAAGTGAGGGAAGAAAGCACTAAATTCTAAGCACTAAATCCTAAACGGAAGAGTTCAAACCACCGCGTAAACCATCACTACCACATACCCGATCTTGCACAGCACGTGCAGCGCTTGATCGAGGTGGAATCCGGTCCATCTTTCGCACTTCGCGAAGTCGATGAGCCAGTGCAGCACCAGCTCCACGGCAGCGAGGAGGACCGAGGACGTGATCAGCCACACCGCACCGGCATGCACCAGCGAGTGCGCCGTCAGCGCGTGGATCCACAAGCCTTTCGGAGCCTTCTGCTCGCCGAAGAGCGCGCCCGAATCCGAGTGCCGATCCTTCGCCCTTGCCAGGAAAGCCCCTTGCAATGGGTAATCCGCGAGCGCGTGACCGATCAACAGCGCGAACAGGAGCTTTCCCCCGAACGCCCAATCCGGAGCGGTGCCGATGGCTTGTATGACTACGGAGGAAAACATGCGTCAGCTTAGTGCCAGAACTCGTGAAAATCCGCCTCCAGCTCCTTCGCGGCGATGCGGCCGATCATCGCCCGCAGACGGCGGCTCATCAGCGTGAGGATGCCGGACATCAGCCGCGCACCCGCTTCCGGATAGGCGGTGACGAAGGCCTCGATGTCCGTGCGGGTTGTCTTCCAGATCTGGGTGAACTCCTGGGCCGTCACCGACGCACTCGCCACGCCGGGATCGAAGAGATTCACCTCGCCGAAGGATTCCCCAGCCTCGATCCGTCCGATGAGCACGCGACGGTTCGCCGTGTCGGTATGGACGTGAAGCACACCGGAGATCACGTAAAACAGCGCGTCCTGCTCGTTGCCTTCGGTGATCACCGGTTGACCGGGCTGCAAGGGCAGGAACTCACCGTAATTGCTCAGCAAGGCGCGGTCCTCATCGGCCAGGCCGGAGACGATGCCCTTCGCGGGCAATTCAGGGCGGGAAAAATCAGAACTCATAAAGGTAGGATGGCGCGCACACTGACAACGCAGCGTCCGGAGGGAAAGGCAAAACGTGGGCCACGCTGGCAGGGATCCGACCTCCGGGCGGTACGGCTGGAGCAGGCTAACAAGTTCCTTCGAGATCCGATTCATCGGTGAGCCGACTTCAGCAATCGCGTCGTCAGGTTGGGAAGGGCGTGGTTTCCCAATCATCCGTCCACCGCCGGACCGCCCGGAGGTCGTCTCCCTGCCTTGGCTCACTCCTCCCCGAAAATCTCCACTCGCAGCTTGTCGAGCGTTTCCTGATCGAGGACGAAGGGATTCTCATCGCTGGTCAGCCGGCCATAGTAGAAGCGGTTCAAGGCACCTTCGGCCGCAGGGGCGATGTCGAGTTGCTTGATGCCGTAGCCAGCCTCGTTGCCCTCGTTATCGATGAGCTGAAACTTGACCTTGAAACTGAGGGTCGGCGCGAGCAGGGCCTTGTCGGCGGCGGCATAGTCGGCCGGGAGCCAGCGGTTCACACTGAGGCTTTCCAGGACCCCTAGAAGGTAGTTCGCGCGCGTGGGATCGAGCTCGGCGCTGACGTCCTTGCCCTCGCGGGTGGCGGTCCAGGCTTCGTCCTTGCCGTCATAGGTCAGGGTGACCGCCTGGCGGGAGTCCCGCTTGAGTTCGATCTCCTTCAGGTCGAAACGATTCAGCGACCAAAGCCTGGAGTCCTTCCATTGAAAGGCCTGGGTGGCGATGCGGGTGATGACCTCGTCGTTGACCTTCATCACGGTCGTGGTGCCACGGCGGTTGACGTAGACGGCCCCCTGCTTGTCGCTGCCGAAGAGGAGCTCGAGCGCCTGATTGTCCGCCGCGAGGAAGCGCAGGGTGAGGAAGGGCTTGTCGAGTCCCCATGGAGTGAAATCCGTCGCGGCATCGGTGACGAAGGCTTCCACCT
The DNA here is from genome assembly GCA_031411755.1 of Luteolibacter sp. GTDB lineage: Bacteria > Verrucomicrobiota > Verrucomicrobiia > Verrucomicrobiales > Akkermansiaceae > Luteolibacter. The sequence goes on from JANOBS010000200.1 coordinate 7,635, forward strand.
TCGAGTCGGTCACGGCCTTGAGCAGGTCGAAGAGGCGTCGTTCATTCGCCAGTGGCGGGTTCTCTCCCTCGCCCAGCACCCACTTTCCGGGTTTTTTCGAGATGAGCAGCGGCGGGCGACCGGCAGGCTCGATGAGGATGCCCTTCAAGGAGGCGATGTTGAGATTGGTCAGCGTGGAATCCCGGAGCTCGTTGACCGCCAGCGGCAGGGCGGAGAGGGAAACGAGATCGGCATTGGCCTTCGAGGGCAGCTCGAAGACGGCGTTGGGACGATCGCTCACGGTGGCAAGCCGGGTGGTGGCATCCGCTGACTGCGGCGGAAGGATGTCCAGCACGGTCTCAGTGGTGATGCCGAACATCTGGATGGCGATCTGATCGGAGCCGGTGGCGGTGCCATTGGTGGGCAGCGTGACATCGGCGCGATCGCTGACCTTTACCGCGCGCAGGGTGAGCAGGCCTTCGAGCAGACGCTTCATCGCGGCCACATCGGTGGGAAGGTCGAGCGGCTTGATGATGCGCCATGGCCTTCCGGGAGCCTCGCGACCGAGGGTCAGCTCGCCGGCGGCGTTGCGGATGCGGATGCGCTGCAGCAGATCGGGCCGGAAAAGGAAGGGCTGGTGATCGCGGAGGTACCTGAAGCCGTCCTTGAACAGCGGGTGGATGTCGCCATTGCAGGCATAGATGTAGTTCTTGCGGCTCTTGTCGAGCGGGCGGATGAAGACGGTGGGAATTTCCTCTCCGGTAGCGGGATCGGTGCCGATCCAGGCAGTCTTGCGGCCGAGGACATACTTGCAGAGCGTGCGACCGTCCTGACTTTCAAAAAGCACGCCGACCTGGCCATCGCGGAAGTCGGCCTGCTTGCTGTCGATCTTGTCCTTCGGGATCATCTCGGCCACGCGGGTGCCGAGGGTGAAGCCGATGATGCTTTCCGCCGCTCGCGGGTCCATGCGGTCCTTCCAGGGATGTTCGGTCTGCCAGCCGCCGGTTTGATCGCGGCTGAAGACGGAGCGCACGCCGTTCGCGGACAGTGAGATGCGCTGGACCTCGCTCGCCTTGAAGGTGGGGTATAGCAGCTCGCCCTGGACTGTTGCAGGCGCGCCGAAAACGGCGTCGAGGCTCCCTTGGGAAAGCCGCCAGCCGACCAGCCCGCACAGCAGCAGGGCGACCAGGGCCAGCAGGAAAGTGAAGACGAGCGAACGCATCGGGATCAGGCGCGGCGAGAGGACCAGACGAAGCTGGCAATCAGGAGCACGAAGGCGGGCAGGAAGAACAGATTCACGCGGTTGATGAACGAGTTCTGGGAGTTCAGCAGCGGCAGCTTGTAGCCATAAAGCGGACGCGGACCGATGCCAGCCAGCGCTTCGCGACCGATCATCCAGTTCGTCGAGGAGGCGAGGAAATCGAGGTTCTCCTCACGCTGGCGATCAGGATCGAGGAAATCGACGTTCGACATGACCAGCATGCGTGAACTTTCCGAGGCGAAGCGGTCGTTGTTCTCCGCGCCCCGTGTGATACCGGCTGCGAGGAAGAGGGGGGCGGCGTGGTCCTCCTTTTCATCGTAGGCGTTCTTGCCTTCGGCATACTTCGTCTCCCCCCAGAAGCCCGCGTCTGCCTGGATGAGCGGCACCGGGAAAATCTGCTTGGTGACGAGGTCGTCGCGGTTGTCGACATCCAGGGAGGAACTCTGGCCCTCGAACGTCGTCGACTGCCCGGCGAGGTCACGGGTGAAATCAATGCCTGCCGTGAAAGCGGCGCGGACAGTGGAAACGGTCTGTCCACCCTTGACCATGATGACCCGGTCACGGCGCGGCGTGACTCCATTCGCGCGCAGGAAGCTGCGGATGCGCGGCGGCGTGTCGACAGGCGAGAGCAGCACGAGGAAGGCCGAGCGCGGACGATTCCAATAGCGTTCCATGACCGCCATTTCCTCAGGGGTGAAATCATACTTCGGCGCGACGATGGCCACACCCGCAGCATCCGCTGGGATCTCGTCCTTATCGGAAAGGGTGATCGGTTCCAACAGGACGTTCTGAAGGGCCAATGTGCCAACGAGGGTCTTCCATGGCGAGCGTTCCTGCTCTGCATCGATGCGGCTCTTGTCGGCCAGGAAATAGATCTTGCGGGGCACGCCCTCGATCGCAGCCACGGTCCCGGCAGTCAGGACATCCTCGCCTTGAAAGCCCGTGGGGCGGCGCTGCTTGTCTGTGCCCACCGTGTAGGTCACCAGCAGGTCGGAGGTCACGATGCGGACATGGTTGGCAGTCGGTGCCTTCTCGGTCGTGGCGGCGGCGATTTCCTCCTTGGTCCGGGCATCGATGACGATGAGATCCTTGCGCGAGAGCTGGCGGTTTCCGGGATCGTAGAGCTTGTAGGTGCTGGCCAGCTCCTGCGCGTCATCGGGATTCCGCACCGGGTCGATCACCCGCAGCTCGATCTTTCCTCCGGAGGCCTTGGCGTATTCGTCCGCCAACACGCGGATGCGTTCGTAGAAGTCGGAGCTCTTCCGGAAGGCGATGATCCAGCGGATCGGATCCTTGCGGTTCTTCACGGCATCGCTCTCGAGGTAACGCGTCGTCGCAGAAGAGAGCGTGTAGTCACCGGCGCGGCTCAGATCGCGTCGCTCATAGTACTGCGACGAGAGGTAATTCACCGCCAGCAGGATCACGGCGAAGAGGACGATCTGGATGACCGAAAGCGAACCGACACGCCAGCGGTTGAGCGCGCGCGCGGCCTTTTTCGGCGGGTCTTCTGGAAGAGTCTCGGACATGGGTCGTGAAACGGGTCAGCGGCGCCAGCGGCGGTAGTCGACCACCTGGTAGGTCAGGAACAGCAGGAAGGCGGTCAGCGAGAGGTAGAAGACGATCGGCCGCGTGTCGAAGAGCCCGCTGGCGAAGTAGTGCAGGTGCTGCTGGCTGGAGATGTATTCAAACATCGCCGCCCCGGGAAATCCCTCGCCCCAGATCCGGGTCACGAAGCCGAGGAAATACTGGATCACCAGCAGGCCGATCGTGAAAATCCCCGCCACGATCTGGCTGGATGTCAGCGCCGAGGCCAGACAGCCGACCGCGGTGAACGCCGCACCCATCAGCAGCAGGATCGTGTAGGCACCGGCCATCCCGCCGCCCGTCCAGGCCGGAGGCAGATCGGTCACCCAGCCGAACATTTTCAACTGGATCAAGCTCGGGATCCACAGAGTGGCGTAGAAAAGATACGCGGCCCCGTACTTCGAGAGCACCACCTGCCAGGTCCGCACCGGGGCGGTCAGCAGGGTTTCCAGCGTTCCGGCGCGCTCCTCCTCCGAGAAAAGCCGCATCGTGATCAGCGGGAAAATGAACAGGAAATAGAACCAGAACAGCGGCGTGTGGAACATCACATACACCAGGCTGTCCTTCACCGGCGTGTCGCGGAAGCCCTTCATCGCCGACGACAGCGAGATGCCCTGCATGATGGTGACGAACGCCAGCACGACCCAGCCGAACGGATTCTGGAAGAACCCCTTCAGCTCCTTTTGCAAAAGAATCCGGAAAACACGCATCAGGTCTGGTCAATCAACTCCGCCCGGAGCGCCCGGACGGAGGCCTTTTCCTAGGGCAAGCAGCCCCGCTGGCAAATGGAAAAGCGCGGGAGCCTCCCAGGAGAGGATAAGTGGCCAGTAGCCAGGGGCCAGACCCTCCCTCTTCCATTAGTCATTAGGATTTAGGAATTAGTCATTTCCTCCCTCACGGCGACAACCGGTTGATTTCCCAGCCCTCACCCGCCCGGGAGTAGAGAAAGCGGTCGTGCAAGCGCGCCGGGCCGCCCTGCCAGAACTCCACCGTTTCCGGCACCACCCGGAATCCGCCCCAGAACGACGGCAGCGGGATCTCGCCGTGGGCGAACTTCTCTTTGATCTCGGAAAGCTTCTGCATCAGGAATTTCCGGGAAGTGATCACCTCGCTCTGGTTCGAGACCCAGGCCCCGATCTGCGATTCGCGCGGTCGGGAGACGAAGTATTTCAAAGACTCCGCCGAGCTGATCTTTTCCGCCCGGCCCTGCACGATCACCTGACGCTCCAACGTGATCCACGGGAACAGCAGGCAGACGTTCGGGTTTGCCTCCATCTGCGCGGCCTTCCGGCTGCTGTAGTTCGTGAAAAATACAAAGCCCTCGCCGTCGAAAATCTTCAGCAGCACCGTCCGCTGGAACGGCACCCCGCGGTCATCCACGGTCGCCAGCGTCATCGCGTTCGGCTCGTAGATCCCGAGCTCGGTCGCCTGCTGGAACCAGCGCTCGAACTGCACCACCGGATCCCCATCCAGATCCGCCCGGCTCATTCCACGATCCGAATACTCCTTCCTGAACTCCGACAAATCCATGCCCGAGCAAAGGCGCGGAAGTTCCAAGTTCCAAGTTCCAAGTTCCACCCAAGGAGCGTGGGCGTCTCGCCCACGAGTCACGACTGCCCAGAACACGTGGGCGAGACGCCCACG
>JANOBS010000201.1:0-10981 GCA_031411755.1 Luteolibacter sp.
GGAGAACCTGATCCTCGAGGGTGGCGGCGCGTTCGTCCCAGAAGAAGTTCTGTCTTTGGTAATAGCGGGCGTTGGTCAGTCCCATCGAGTTCCGCGAGGTGTGGCCGCCCGCGAAGCCGGTGCTGAAGCGGTTGGGATCACTGAAACCATGAGCCGCCTGATGGCAGGACGAGCAGGAGACGGTGTTGTTCGCGGAGAGACGTTTGTCGTAAAAAAGCACCCGACCAAGAGTCGCGCCGCTGTTGGTGGTGACGTTGTTGGCCGGCGTGTTGTCCTGGGAACGGATTTGCTGGGTGAGCAAGTGCGCGGGCAAGGTCGGGTTCGCGTAGTTCGCCGCGGTGGTGGGAAGAATGAGGGCCTCGGCCACATCATTCGGTGCGGTCTGAGCGGTCGAGTCATACTTCATCCGGTAGTAAAGATGCGGTTGGTTCGAGACCTTCGACAGCGGCACGCGCAGCAGGCTGTTGCGGACCTTGACCAAACTGACGTTCGACCAGTTTGAGAGATCGGGCGATGACTGAAGGGTCCAGACGCGGTTGCCAGTGTCGGTCATGTCGAGCCGCGCGAAGGAATTTCCAGAACCGGCGGCGACGGCGACCGAGGAGCCTGCTGGGAGGTTGCCAACTTGGTCGGCAGCGGCAGCGTTCAGAATGAGCAGGCAGGGAATGATGGAGCGTGAGAGGACTTTCACGCCTCACATCCGCCACGAATGCTGGCAATGATCGAGCAAGTTTACCTTTGCTTAACGAGAGCGGGGCGACTTTTACCTTTCTCTAACATTCCTGGCCGGAACGCTGGATTCTCAGGGCTTGCAATGATCAAGAAAGAACGCGCAAACATCCGCATACAACTCGTGTGAACCCGTCGCGAGCACGTTGTGGTGCCCGGCGCCCGGGATGGCGCGGAAGGTTTTGTCGGGGCCAGGGATCGCCTTGAAAATTGCCTCTCCGGAAGTGATCGGAATGAAGCTGTCCTGCTCTCCGTGGGCAATGAAGGCCGGGATCCGGATGGAAGCAGCGGCAGCGGCCGGCTGGATGTCGGACGGGAAAAATCCCACCCGGCAGCGGACTCCGCAGGCACAGGCGGCGGTGGTGAACGGCGTGATCTTTGCCAGCATCGGCGAGATCCCATTCGCGGTGTAGCGGACCGGTTGATCGAGCGAGGCGAAGGCCGAAACACTGGCGATGGCACTCCAGCGATTTCCCGGACGGGCGGCGGTTTGCAGGGCGATTGCCCCGCCCTGTGAAAGGCCGAAGAGCCCGCAGTGGGTGGGCGAAAAGTGAAAGCGCGCGGCTGCATCATCGAGGACCGATTCCACGAGCCGCACCTCGTTTTTTCCAAAGGTTGCCTCTGGTGCCGGATTGTCACCGTGACCGGGCAGGTCGATCACGATGCAGCGGAATCCCGCCGCACAAAAGCGCTCGGCGATGGGGAAATAGTCCTCCTTCCGGCCGCGATAGCCGTGCAGCAGAACCAGCGTGCCGCGAACTTCGCCCCAGGGGGAAAGTTGAACCCCGCGTTTCGTCAGGAGATCCCGCACGATCCGGCCTTTTTTCGCCTCTCCGGGCGTGGTCGGAGGCGTGAGCAGCAGACAGGGAGTCGACGATGGGCCGGTGTAGGATTCGATCTTCAGGCCGAACTTGTCGGGGGCCGCCACGACTTCCCGATGGTAGTCCTTGATCGCCCTTCGCTGCGGGTGGATCAGCATTCCAGAACCCCAGATCGCGGTGCCCACGAAAGCCACCGCGACGAGAATCAGCGTGGTCACAGCCGTGCGGCGGAGGAACTTTTTCATGCGGGGTATGGCAGGAACGACGGGAAGATCGCTGGAATTTCACCCGAGTCGAGCCGGATCGGGGTTGCCAGCCGGAAATCGCGAGGGTAGAGGGTGCGCATGTCGATTTTAGCAAATGACTCGTCGGTGATCGCAAAGACCAAGGAACTCTGCGCCCAGATCGTGGGTGAGCCACGTTTCAAGGAACTCCAAGGCCAGGTCGAGCGGTTCCTCGATGACGATGCCGCGCGCCTTCAATATCAGAGCGTTCACGAGCGCGGCGAAGAGCTCCATCACAAGCAGCACGCCGGCGTGGAGCTCGGTGCCGCGGAGATCCGCGAGTTCGAGGCCGCTCGCGATGCCTTGTTCAAGAACGAAGTCGCCACCAATTTCCTCAACGCCCAGCGCGAACTGGAGTCCATCCAGCAAACCGTCAGCAAATACGTCGGCATGACCCTCGAGCTTGGCCGCGTGCCGGAAGCCGAGGATTTCGCCGAAGCCGAAGACGGCGGATGCTGCGGTGGCAGCAGCAAGGGCGGCGGCTGCTGCGGCGGCTAATGCCTTGAAATGACCTGCCACACCGCGGTGGCGGCGGTCAGCGTGAGCCCACCGAGAAAGGTCCGGTAGGCGTAGCGCAGGTAGCGGTATTTGTGACGGTGGAGGATGTTTCCGAGTTGGTAGATGTCCTCCGCCATCGCGTGGATGATCGACTGGTCGGTCGACAGGATTTCATCAATCGTGTGATGGAATTCCTCGCGAGAAAGGTTGGCGAAGCTCCCGAAGAACAGGGGGTTCGGGACGGCGGTCTTGGATTTTTTCGCCCTCGGAAGGATCGCCATCGCCGCGAGGAAGGCTGCGGAGAAACAAGTCGCCGCCAGCATGCCCAGCACGGGAGAGAAGCCGTTTTGAGAGGTCTCGTGGAAGATGATCGAGATCACCACGAATGACGCGGCGATCAGCACATTCGCCTTCTGATCGGCCATCTGGCTGAGCGCGACGTGATGCGTCTGGACGGTGCGAAGAAAGGTCGCGACGGCATTGTCGAAACCGCGCGGTGGAGGACTGACCGGGCTCATTTCACGCAGCATGGCACGCCCGGCTTGGGCCGGAAAGCGGGAATCCGGGAACGAAAAAGGCCCCGCGAACGGGGCCTTTTGGAAGAGATGGCGATTCACTGGCGAACCGCACCGGTATCAGGCTCAGGCCTTGATCTTGGCGAGCTCGAGGAACTTGTCCAAGCTCATGGCGACCTGGATCTGCGGGCTCGTCTGGATCACGTGGACCGAGTCGGTGCGGACCGGGATCGAGCTGAAGACAAGGCCGAGATCGGCGATGGCGCGCGGCACTTCCTTGTTGATCTCGCCGGTGAGCAGATCCTTGCTGATCTTGATGCCGAAGCCCTTCGCGTGAAGAACACGGAAAAAGGCTTCCTCGCTGTTGGCGGTGCCGAAAGCGGCGGTTTCAGCCTTGGCGGCTTTTGGCGCCTTTGTGCCCGGAGGCTTGGAAGTGCGTCCGGCGTCCTTTTCACCCGTTGCTGGACAGATACCAGCCTGGGTCAGATACTTTCCAGAGATATAGATAGGAGATTCTCCAGCGAGACGATAGCGCGGAGTATCTTCGAGAGTCCACTTGCACTTGGCGGCAACGATGGAGGCTTCAAGGGCTTCCGGGGTGGCTTCAAGACCGTTCTTGGTTCTCAGTGCGAGGATCTTCGACAGCGTCGGTTCAGGTATATTCAACATGCGGGCGGCACCTTTCTTCCATCGGATAGCGCATGCAAGAAGTTTATCGTATAAAAATACCGCAATCGCTATTTCAGGTAACGATTGCGGTGAATTAAATAAGGTCAGGCCGCTGGAGCCGTTATTCCGCGATTACGATTCGTCTTCGCGGGCGGCGATAATCTGGCTGCGGCGCAGGGTTCGCGTGCGGAGCTGATGGCTCCACATTTTTTCCGGTGCTGCCTTGGCGAGGCGGAGTGCCAGTGGATTCAGCTTCAGACGGCGGCGGTCGACTCCGACGCGCTTCTTTGGCTTCCGCTTTTTAGGCTTCCGCTTGCGCTTCTTCTTATCGGCCACAGCAGGCTCGGCAGCCTTTGGCGGTGTGGCTTTCGTCGTTTCGCCGGCCTGACGGCGTTCCGGCAGGATCATGCGGTCATCCGAGAACAGCAGCAGATGGCCTTGGGTAAGCAGCCAGAACAGGTCCACAAGCCATTCCTGCGGCGCTTCCTCCGTGCCTTCCGGCAGAACGCCTTTCCAGAGATCGACCAGTTTCGGGTCCTTGCGGCCCTTCAGCCACGCGACGATGGCGGCGGGTCGCTCCGCAAGCACGGAATCGGCTGGCACCGGATGCGGACGGGCCGGACCGGTGAAGAGCTTTCCTTCGCGCTTGAAGACTGGCAGGTGCTCGCCTTCCAGCATGCGGCAGACCGTGGGAATCATCACCGCCGGGTGCTTCTTCGCATGGAACCCGGCCATGCGCAGCGAAGCGAGCAGGGATGGGGAGATGTGCTTGGCAGGAATCCCACCGGACACATCGGCCTTGCGGGTTTCCTCGAAGGCATCCGCGAAAAACTTGCTGCTGAACGCGCGCTCGGCTTCGGCGGCGTCTTCGATCCAGGCCGCTTCCTCGTCGCCCTTCGGACGCCAGCGGGTGCGCTTCTTCATCGTTTCCAGCCAGGCGTTGACCGCTTCCTCACCGCGCTCACTGCGGACGCGCGACGAGTAGACCTCGAACGGCAGATTGGAAAACCGCTCGCGATGGATGCGGCGGAGGTTCGTCTGATAGGAATGGAAGTTCGGTGGCCCGAGCCACTCGCCGCTCATGCCACAGCGGGCGACGACCTGGAAATTTCCAGCCGGAGGATCGACCTCGATGGTCTCCTCTTCGAAAAGCTTGGCCTTCAGTTCGGACTGCCAGAAGTGGCGGATGGCCTCCTCGCGGGAGAGCCACAGCGAGCCATCGTGTTTTCCAAGATAAAGTGGAGGGCGCGATTCCTCGACCTCGAACACCGCACGGACGCGCTCGCGCTGGGCCAGCAGGATCTGGGCGATGTCATACAGAGAGTAAACGCGTGCGACCTGATGGACTTCCTTGCCGATGAGATGCACTGCGTTCGTATCCGGATGGATCTGCACGCGCACGCCGGGTGCCGGCTCGATCTCCTCACGCTGCGGCGGTCCGCTACGACGATCCTCGTAATTGCCACCACGATCATCACGACGCTTTTCAAACCGCCTGCCGCCATCGCGATCTCCACCGCCGGCGCCGCGAGGTCCGCGGTCGTTGCGTTCACGGGAGTCGCGTCGTGGTGCTTCCGGGGCGGAGTCTTCACGAGGGGCACGGGCCTGCGGTTTCGCAGGCGAGGTACTGCGCGCCCAGGCCGGACCGAGGTCGATGCCGGAGAGGAGGCTGCGCAGGGGATTGGATTCAGGATCGCTCACAGGGTTGCGAGGTTAATGGGTTCTTTTCAAATGACAAACACGGCGTTGAGGCAATCTCACGTTCATTTCAAGCCCGCAGCAAGCTCACCGTGCGGGAGCAGGCTCCTTCGTGGCGGGCCAGTGTCTCCCTTGCCGCGGCAATACCGCGCTCCATAATGGCGTCTTGCAGCAGGGCCTTGCGGAAAGCTGCCGCAAGGTTCTCGGAATCGGGCACACGCAGGCAGCCGCCGGATTCCGCGAGTCGGGTGGCCAGTGGCTCGAAGTTTTCCATGTGCGCGCCGAAGACGACCGGCTTTCCGGCGATGACCGCCTCGCAGGGATTCTGGCCGCCGATGCCGAGAAAACTTTTCCCGATCACGACCACATCCGCATGCGCGGTCCAGTCGCGGAGCTCGCCGGTGGAGTCGATCACGAAGACGGCGTTGGCCGGATTCGCAGGTGTTGAAAATGCCGAGCGCAGGATGACCTCGAATCCTGATTTCTCCAGTTCCGCCCGGACGTCCGCCCGGCGTTCAGCATGACGCGGGACGACGGCGAACAATGCATCCGGTGAGGCTTCGCGAACGGCGCGGGCAATCAAGGCTTCCTCGCCGGCATGGGTGCTGGCAGCGAGGATGATCGGTCTGTTAGATCCGAAGGCTGCGAGCATGTTGGCGAATTCCTCGCATCGTGCCGGACGCGCACCGCTGCCGGGATCGAACTTCAGGCTGCCGGTGACGACGATGCGATTTTTGGAAACCCCTAGCTCGTTCCAGATATCGGCATCCGCGGGTTCCTGCACGGCGACCTGATCGAGGAGCGAAAATATTGGTCGGATCCATGCAGCGAATTGTTGATAGCGTCGCTTCGATCTTGGCGAGACCCGGGCATTCACCAAGCGAACGGGTGTCGAGCGGCGACAACATTCGTGCAGCAGATTGGGCCAGGCCTCGCCCTCGACGAGGACGATCTGTGCCGGCTCGAAGCGATTCAAATACCGCCTTACCATCCATCGGAAATCGAGTGGTGCATAGACGACCCGCACATCCTCCGGCGCGGTTTCGCAAGCGACGGCGTGGCCGGTGGAGGTGCCGGTCGAGAGCACGAATTTCTGGTGCGGGTCCGCCTTCCGCCACTCGCGCAGAAGTTTGATGGCGAGCAGAGCCTCCCCGACACTGACCGCATGCAGATGCACTGCGCCGCAGGGTTCGTAGTCGATGGCCGTGCGATACCACGAAAGCCGTTCGCGCAGGCCGCTGCCGAAGCCGCCGCGACGCGCCATCTTGATGAGCCAGGTCGGAAACGCGACAAGGAACAGCCCCGGCAACAACAGCCGGTAGATCGCCATTCCAAGAAAGCCTCGCATCGCCCGTAACGCTAGGCTGCCGGAGCGGGAGCGTAAAGCAGGATGGCACTGCTGCCGTATTCGCGACGATCGACCAAGCGCCAGCCCTCGGCTTCCGGCGAGCGATAGGAGGAGGAAACCTCGACGATGAACCAGCCATCGGGCGCGAGGTGGGACTGGATGTCTCCCTTGTCCAACAACTCACGGACATGATCGTGATCGCCGTGATATTTCACATAGGGAGGATCGGCGAAGATGAGGTCGTAGAGGACTTTGTCGCCTTTGAGGAAGGCGAGCGCCTCGGACTTCACCACGCGTGCGCCTTCAAGCTTCGATTTCACGAGGTTTTCCCCGATCACCTTGATCGCCTGACGATGGTCATCGACGAACACGCACGAGGCGGCCCCGCGACTGAGCGCTTCCAGTCCGATCGCGCCAGAGCCGGCGAAAAGGTCGAGCACGCGGGCCTCATCGACCTTTTCCCCGAGGATCGAGAACACTGCCTGGCGGACGAAGTCGGTGGTGGGTCGCGCGACAGCTCCCGGGACCTTGATGGCCAATCGGCCTGCTTTTCCTGCAATGATGCGCACGACCGATTCGTGGCATTCCGGGCGGCGGCTGACAATCACTGCGATGCGGCAGCCTTCGCTTTCAGCAGGGTGAGCAGCGTCGGGCCGTCGATCACATCGCCGCCCTGGCCGAGCTGGACCTGGATACCGTCGAGGTTTCCGAGTGCATAAAGATCCGAGCCGACGCGATCCTGCGTGCCCATCATGCCGAAGGCGATTCGCTTTCCGATATCCCGGCCGATGTGATCGGAAAGCCCACGGGCGTAGTCGGGAGGCACCACGATCCGCAACACTGCGGCACCCCGAGTGTCGGAGAGGACGGTGGCATTTCCCAGCAGCGAGAGTTCATCTCCGATCAGCCGGGCGTCAGGGCAGGAAATGACTCCGCCGCGGAGGACGAGGATGGCGGCTCCCTGATCGAACTTGAACTCCGGGCGCAGTGGGGACGTGAGGGAAAGGCCGGTTCCCTGGATCACGAAGTCACCCTGCCAACTGGAGGGCGAGGTCAGCAGGCCAACGAATCTCCCTGCGGCGCGGAGCTGCCTGGCGCTGGCGTTTCCTCCGAGGGGCAGTACGACGGTGGTGTCGGACTTGAGTGGGACATCGAGCTGGATGTCGATCGGCATGTTCCCCACTCTGGCCAGCCTTGCGGAGAGCTGGTAGGGCACGCCCTGGAGCTGACCGGTGATTGGGCCGATCTGGAGGATCTGGTTGGCCCAACTCAGGGGCAGTTCCAGATGGTCGGTGACTTCGCTCTGGAGAATCCGGAGGTCGGTGAGATGGGCGACGGAGTTCGCAGGATCGCCAGCCGCAGGAATGTCGGCGTTGAATCCGGTGGTTTCCAGCAGCGGTTCGGCGCGGCCGCTGGAGACGATCGAGAGCGATGCCTGCCGGACATGGATCCACCCGGTTGGCTGGGGCGAACCCGGAGCCACCGGCGGCGGCGTGGGTTGTACGGCGATGGGGGGTGGGGGAGGTGCCACAGGTGCCGGAACCGCCTGGATCATCGGCGGAATCCCGGACACCGGAGGCGAGGTGGCGACCACCGTTGGCGGCTGGGCGACGACGATGTGAGCCGGCCCGGAAAGATGGGCCAGCAACTGAATCGGCATGACCGCTCGCGGCGAGTCCACTTCGATCGAGTGAACCTCGATCCGCTTCTGCAGCCAAGCTCTCCACACCGGCCAGACCCGGATCGAGTCGGCTGAGAAAAGCGGCTCATGAACATCGGAGCGGAGTGCTTCCGGTTGCTCGATCACCAGGCCGGTGACGCGGATTCCATTCCATGGCGACCACGAAGATCCGGAGATATGTGTTTCCACTCCGAGCCGCGCGGAAATCCTTTTCCCGACCCAGTCACGCCCGGAAGGCAGGGCGAGCCAGACATTGCTGAGAAAAAACAGAACGACTGGGACGAACATCAACAACAGCAAGCCCCAAAACCATCGGCGGCGGAACCACGGGCGGATTTTCCCCGGATGATCCACCTCGGTCATCGGCTTACTTCTTTTTCACCGGAGCAGGCTTGGCAGGCGCAGGCTTCGCCGGGGCTGGCTTAGTGGTGGGCGGCGTTGCTGGGGCTGGGGCTGAAGCGCCCTTTCCGAGTGGGAAACGGATGACCAGGCTCTTGTCGAGCAGGCGGGTTCCTTCGCTGGAAATCTCCTGCGCGCGGTAGACCAACAGGCCAAACTTCTTGTCCGCGTACTGTCCGACGGCGATGTTCTCCTTGATCTTGGCGAGGGAGTTCTCCTCCTCGAATCGCCATTCGTGACCGGTCCAGGCCCCGAGGATGCTGGAGGCGTCGGCGTTGATGTCGGCGATTCTTTTCAGATCGCCGTTCGGGGAGCGGAAAAGGTCGTCCTTGGAGTTATAGCGGAGGGTGGAGATCGTACCGGCATTTCCCGTGGCGGCAATCGACCACTGGTCCGCGCCGGACTGACGCAGGATGAGGGCTATTTCTTCCTTGGGCTTGAATTCCCGCTTTGCCCAGAGGGCCAGATATTGATCATACTCCTCCTTCGTGAGGCCCAGCTTCTCGTCGTAGGGAAGCGGAGCTCCAGCCTTGGCCTTGGAAGAGGCATCCCTGAACCACTCGGGATTCTTGCGAGCGGCCTCCTCGACCTGGGCGACGTATTTGTCGATCTCCTGCGGCGGCATCACGATCCCGATCTGCGCGCGCACGGGGACATCCTTTTCGAAAAGTCCGGCAAATACGGACGGGATTTCGGCGGCGGAAAGATGGGCGGCCATCGCGGCGGCCAGTGGCAGGAAAATGCGTTTCATGGAGGAAAATCGGTGGCGAAGCTGAATCCCCGTCTCCGGAAAGACAAGCGGCAACTCAGCGGTGGACATCAGTGCATTACGGCTCGCCTTCGGGGAAAATCTCGGCAATCGTCGATTGCTGGTGATCGTCGATCCAGCGCTCCAGTGCGGCGCGCATGGGGGAGACGATCTCAGGATGTTCTGCAGCCTGGTCGACATTTCCGGATTCATCGGTTGCCAACCGGAAGAGCGCGAAATGCCGCACACCCTCCGCCGTTGGAGTGCAGACGAGTTTCCAGTTCTTGAGGGTCAGGCAGCGCTGCTTGGCGGCGATGACGGGGTCGAGATACTTTTCCTTCAGCACGAACTGGTAGTTGAACTCTTCGTCGATCTCGGTGAGCTCGTCCATCGCCGGCAGCTTCGGTCGCTCGATGCCGGGCACCTTGAACTGGATGAAGGGGAAACTGGTCTCGCTGTAGCTCGGGAGGGTTTCCGGAGGGGAGCTGCGATTGATCCACGGGGCCACGCTCTTTCCTTCCCAGATGGCCGGCTTTTCCACTTCCAGCAGATCGGCCAGGGTCGGCATCAGGTCGATCGAGCGGATCGGCTCGGCGATGACCTGCGGCGGCTTTCCGGGGATATAGACGATCATCGGAATGTGATTGGCCTGACCGCTCCCGTTGAGGCTCAGTCCGTGGCCGAGGGTGACACCGGGATCGAAGAGGTCCTCACCATGGTCGGCAGTGATGACGACGATGGTGCGGTCGGCGAGGCCGTTTCGATCCAGGGATTTCAATATCCGCGCCACGCAGTCGTCGAACTGCCGGGTGCAGCCATCATAAAGCGCGCGGATCTGCGTGACTTCGGACGCGGGCATGGCCCTCCAGATCGGCTCGAGATCCTTTCCGCCGATGAACTTGTCGACGTCGAACTGCACCTGGCTTTCGGCTGGTCCCTTGTAATGGGGATCGGCGAACATCCGGTTGTAGGGCTGGGATGAGCCGTAGGGAAGATGATTGCAGGAATAGAAGACATGCCAGAAGAACGGTGTGCCGGCGGCGGCCTGTCTTTCGATGCGTTCCTCCACCCGCTTCGTCACCACTTCCGGTGTCACGAACGAGGCGAACGATCCGATTTCCGGAAACAGCCGGTAGCCGAGCGGATTGTCGAAATACAGCGGCACCACGAAGTGGGCCATCACCACCGCCTGGCTCATATAGATCTTGAAGTTGTCGAAGCTCGACACGTCGACATCCTTGAAACCTAGCGGCACCACCTTGTAAAAGCCCGCGCACCAATCGCCTATCGCCGCAGTGTCGTAGCCGGCCTTTTCCATGACCGAGGCAGCCGGTACGAGCCTGCGCTCCATCGCCTCCACCGTCGCCTGATCCGGATACATCTGGCAGATCCCGTGGGTGTGGGGAAACTGGGAACCCATGAACGAGACCGATGATTCGAAGGTCGAGGCGATCGGAGTGTAACAACGCTCGAAGCGGGTTGACCGTGCGGCGAGCGCATCAATGACCGGCGAGACCCCCGGTGCCGCCGGACCATCGCTGCGTGGCGACCGGCTCGGCTGCTCTGGCTACAGGCCAGCGCGCAGCGATGG
>JANOBS010000202.1:0-6532 GCA_031411755.1 Luteolibacter sp.
GAAGCCATCAAAGGGAACATACACATGTGTGTATGCTACCTATGCTACGGGAGCCAGCAGCCCGAGACGCCCATCCATTGACCGCTTACTGTGTTAAAGTTTCCGCATCACAAGGATTGAGGGCCGATTTTCCACAGAGACGCTGAGACAGGATGAGGTCGCTGAGGATCGAAACTAAGGTTTTCTCGGCGATCTCTGCGATTCCTCAGTGCCTCGGAGGAGATGAAATGCAGACCTATCGAAAGTTTGCACGTTTCAGATAGGCTCTCAGCACTCCACCACGTTCACCGCGAGGCCGCCGCGGGAGGTTTCCTTATACTTCGATTTCATGTCGCGACCGGTCTCACGCATCGTCCGGATGACCTTGTCGAGCGAGACGAAATGGGTGCCGTCTCCGGACAGGGCGAGGCGCGAGGCATTGATCGCCTTCACCGAGCCCATCGCATTGCGTTCAATACAAGGGATCTGAACCAGTCCGCCGATCGGATCGCAGGTCAGGCCGAGATTGTGCTCCATGCCGATCTCCGCCGCGTTCTCAACTTGCTTGGGCGTGCCACCGAGGAACTCCACCAGCCCCGCCGCCGCCATTGAACAGGCCACGCCGACCTCGCCCTGGCAACCGGCCTCGGCCCCGGAGATCGAGGCGTTCCGCTTGTAGAGCATCCCGATCGCGGCGGCTGTTAGAAGGAAGCGGTGCACGCCATCCGGATGCGGCGAATGACGGAACCTCACCGCGTAGTGAAGCACGGCGGGGATGATGCCGGCCGCGCCATTGGTCGGAGCGGTGACGACGCGTCCACCCGCCGCGTTTTCCTCATTCACCGCGAGGGCGTAAAGATTGACCCAGTCGAGGATCGTCAGCGGATCCTTCAGCGCGGCCTCCGGTGAGTGGCAGAGGTTTTCATGAATCGCCTTGGCGCGACGTTTGACTTTCAGTCCACCTGGGAGAAGTCCGTCCTGGCTGCAGCCGCGTTTCACGCAGGCCTGCATCGCGTTCCAGATCGCATCGAGTTTTGCGCGTGTTTCCTCGACCGATCGAAAGGCCGCTTCGTTCGCCCACATCAGCCCGCTGATCGACAGTCCGGAAGACTCGCATTCACGGATCAGTTCGGCCGCATTGGAAAACGGATGCGGCAGCACGATGCCTTCTCGCGGTGCGTTCTTCAACTCGACCTCGGTCGCGATGAACCCTCCGCCGACCGAATAGAAGACCTCTTCCACGATCAAATCCCCGCCTTCATCGAGCGCGAGGAAATGCATGCCGTTTGGATGCAGCGGGAGTGGCTTGAGCCGCTTGAAATCGAGATCGTCCTTCGCGTTGAACTCCAGCGACGTCCCCCACGGAGTCATCAGACGGCCCTGTGCGCGGATCGATTCGACTTGCCCGGAAATCCCCTCGACATCCACCGTTTCCGGCTCTTCGCCGAGAAACCCCAGAAGGATCGCGACATCCGTGCCATGCCCTTTCCCGGTGGCGGCCAGTGATCCATAGAGGTCGCATTTCAGACGGGCAACCCGTGACGCGACACCTTCCGCCTGCAGTTTACGGACGAAGCGGCTAGCCGCCCGCATCGGCCCCACCGTGTGGGACGAGGACGGGCCGATTCCGATCGTAAACAAATCCAAGGCAGAGAGAGTCATAAGGGACGGGGCATTGAGCTTCCGGGCCAAGCGCTTGGCAAGTCTCCATCGGAGGTTCGGGCTGGCATCGACTCCGTTGACAAGCCCACCCGCTTCGATACCCTGTCCACGTGAATTTTGTGAAGGATTGTTTGGTTCAAGTGTTCCCGTGCCAGGATGAAGCCGTCAGGAAACTGGCTTCAGAAGTGGCCGAGTTGATTCGTTCCCGTGCGGCCCAGGGCCAGATGACCGTACTCGGTTTGGCTACAGGCAACACGCCCTTGCCATTCTATCGCGAGCTGATCCGCCTCCACCGCGAAAACGGACTGTCGTTCGAAACGGTGATCTCGTTCAACCTCGACGAGTATCTCGGCCTCGATCGCGAGCACCCGGAAAGCTACTGGACCTTCATGCACCGGAACCTTTTCGACCACATCGACCTGTCTCCGGAAAACATCCACCTGCCCTCCGGAATGGTGCCGTCCGATCAGATCGAGGCGCACTGTGCGGCCTACGAGGCGGAGATCCGCGAGGCAGGAGGCATTGATTTCCAGCTCCTCGGAATCGGCCGCACCGGCCACATCGGCTTCAACGAACCGGGCTCGCCGAAGTCTTCCCGGACCCGACAGATCCATCTCGATCCAATCACCCGCGAGGACGCGGCCCCGTCCTTCGGCGGCCTTGAGAACGTTCCAACCCACGCGATCACCATGGGCTGCGGCACCATCCTCGAAGCCCGCCGCATTATTCTACTGGCTTGGGGAGACAAAAAGGCCGCCATCGTCAAGGAAGCCCTCGAAGGCCCGGTGAACGATCAGGTCAGCGCCTCGTTCCTCCAGGAGCACGACAACGCCTCGTTCTATCTCGACCGTGGCGCAGCGTCCGAGCTGGCTTGAGGACTTCACCGAAATTTCATCCTTTTCGGATTCGCGTTGCCCGGTCGGTCGGTTAGTTTGCCACTCATCATGGCGACCTCCTCGAACGAGAACCGCGATCATTGGATCGGTCTGGCCACCCAAACCGCGAACCGCATCAACATCGCGTGGTGGCTTGATCGGCTGTCTGCGCCGCTCGTGATCCTTTCCACCGCCGGGGCCTGCGTGCTGTTGATGCTGCGCCGCGAGTCCCCCACCACGCCGCTGTGGCAATACTCGGCGGGAGTCGGGATCGCCCTCGGGTTGCTGGCTCTCGGTGCCTGGCTGGTCGCGCGGCGGAAATTTGAAACGCCCGATCAATCGCTGGTCCGGCTCGAGGCTGCCATGAAGCTCCGCAGCACGCTTTCCGCCGCCAAGGCCGGGGTCACCGCTTGGCCGAATCCGCTGGTGCGCGTGGAGTCCGGAATGCGCTGGAACTGGCCGCGACTGCTGGTGCCCACCCTCGGGGCCGTGCTGCTGCTGGCGGCAGGACTTTTCATCCCCGTCTCCGCCCTGCCCGTGGCGAAGAAGGACACTGAAGAACCGCAGGCGTGGAAGAAGATCGAGTCCGACCTCGACAAGCTCGCTCAGGACGCGGTGGTCGATGAGACCTACATCGAGGACATGAAAAAGAAGCTCGAGGAGCTTCGCGCCCAGAAGGAGGAGGATTGGTTCAGTCACTCCTCGCTCGAAGCCAGTGACTCGCTGAAAAAGGAGCACCAATCCGAGCTGAAGCGCATGGAGCGCGAGCTGGAGCGGGCCGACAAGGCGATGGGAAACATTCAGAAAAACGCCACCGGCGGCGAGGCGGATCCGGCGAAGCTCGCCAATGAATTCGAGCAGGCGCTACAAGGTCTCCAGAACGGCGCGATGAAGCCGAATCCCGAACTATTGAAGCAACTGAAGTCGCTAGACCCTAAGAACCTGGGCCAGATCACTCCGGAGCAGATGCAGCAGCTCAAGGACAACCTCGGCAAGGCCAGCGAGGCCATGAAAGGCATGCAGGGCCAAGGGGAAGGTCAAGGCGATTGGGAAGACCAGCTCCAGGCCGGAGACGGTGAAGGCCAGGGCAACAAGCCGGGCAATGGCGGCGGTGAGGGTGAAGGCGGTGAAGACGGTCAGGATGGCGAAGGCGCAGGCAAAGGCGGCGTCAGCCGAGGACCCGGCCACACGCCCGGCGCTCTCGGAAAGGAAAGCAACAAGACCGAGACTGGTGACCTCACCGGGCTCGATGCCAAGGACCTTTCCCGCGCCACCCCCGGCGATCTGCTCCAACTCCAGGACGGCGAGCACGAAATCGACAAGTCCCCCAGCAAGATCGGAGCCGGCGGCGGCACCCAGGCCACTGGCCAAGGCGGCGACCGGGTCTGGAAGGAATCACTCGACCCCGACGAACAGCGGGCGATGAAGAAATTTTTCAATGAATGAAAGGCAGGGACTCGGCCTCCGGACGGTCCGGTGGAGGTGAGCTGACTGAACCTTTCGACTGTCAAACGGACCAATCAGCCGTCCCCCGCCGGACCTTTCGGAGAAAGGTCCCTGCCTTCAAGGTTTCACCACCTCCGCCTGCGGCCACTTCTTCTGCGGGGCTTTCTTGTCCGTGTTTCCGGACAACCAAGCCACGGCATCGCGGAGTTCAGACGGGCTCAGAATGAGGGCCATCGGCGGCATGGAGGAAACCGGCGGAGTCATGGATTGAAGATCCTTGCGCATGACGCGGAGCACCTTGCCGCTGCTGTCGAGATCGACGTGGTCCGGCTTGTCCTCGACGACCAGGCCGCCGATCACTTTTCCGCCCTTCAGCGTGACGCTGGAAATGCCGTAGCCCATGGCGACCTTCGCACCTGGATTCACCAGGGACTCCAGCAGATAGCGACGATCACCACGCAGGCCCACGCCCGCGAGATTCGGACCGGCATCTCCACCACCGTGACCACCGGCATGACAACGCATGCACTGGCCTGCTGGATGGGATTCGAAAATCTTACCGCCGCTCACGGGATCGCCGCCTTCGAGGGATGGCAGCCAGGCTGCAAGCGGATCGGTCGAAGCCTTCTGGGCAGCCTTGAATGCGTCCAGCGCAGCCTTGACCTCGGGCTCCTTTCGCTGGGCTGCGGCTTCGAGAAGTTCGAGCGATGCGGGGCCAACTCCGCCTGTCTTCACGGTCGCAGCCAGTTGCCCGGCAATGAGCTTGCCGATGGCGGGCGAAGCGAGTGGTGCGGCCAGTTTCCAGGCGAGTTGTTGGCGCCGCGCGCTGCCCTTTTCCACGGCCTGCGTCAGTCCGGGAAGAGC
The DNA here is from genome assembly GCA_031411755.1 of Luteolibacter sp. Classification (GTDB taxonomy): domain Bacteria; phylum Verrucomicrobiota; class Verrucomicrobiia; order Verrucomicrobiales; family Akkermansiaceae; genus Luteolibacter. Next base: position 4,827 of record JANOBS010000202.1, read on the forward strand.
CGCATCGGGCGACAGGGCAATGAGACGCTTGATCGCTCCGAGAGCGAGGTCGTCATCAGCTCCGACGGAAAGATCCGCCAGCAGCTTGTCGAGGCCGGAGGGCTTCCGCGCGGCATAGAGGTCGAGCGCCTCGGATCGGGCACCTCCGGGGAGATTGGGACTCTCAACCAAACTCTTCAGTGAGGCATCATCCACGCTGGAGAGGTTCAGCTTGTAGGTCGCGATCAGGTCCAGGGCCGGCTCGAGGAACTTGCCGTCCATCTTCACCAGCTCGTTGATCTTTCCGGAAAGCACCTTCGTGATCACCTCCGCCGTGCGTTCAGGAAGCGGCGACATGCGGCCGATGGATTGATCCACGACATGCGGCTTCGACCACTCCTTGAGCAAGCGGAAGGCTTCGAGGCGATTCGCCTCGGAGACGTTCGGATCAAGCGCAACCTTGAGCACACGCTGGGCATTCACCTCGTCACCGGCACGGAAAGCGCTGTGAAGCATCCGCCGCCAGAGGAATGTTGTGCGGGTAGATGGCGCGGGCTTGTCGAGTTGCTTCGCCACCAACGGACGAACCTCGACGATGTTCAAGTCATTGATCGAGCGGACAGCTTCGTCGGAGATGGCTTGATCGCTGTCGTCAAGGAACACACCCAGCTCCGGAGCTTTCAATCGGCGCAGCGCCACGACGGCTGCCATGCGGACTGACGCGTCTTTGTGGTCCTTCAGAGCAACCAGGCCCTTGGCATCAAGCAGCAATGACAACGCAAACGATCCCGCGCTGCGAAGATATGGGTCTTGATTGCCCTCCAACATTTTCAAGATCGCGGGCACCGAGGAAGTCGCGCCCAACTTGCCGGCGGCAATGGAGGCAAACAGCCGAACACGGGTCGAGGAATCAGCGATCAACTCATTGAAGGGAATCCCGTCATGAGGAAGCCCGGACTCTCCAAGCACCTTGATCACTTGGGCGCGAATCTCTGCGTCCGTATCCTTCAGCAAAGGCAACAATTGAACCTTTGCCGATTCGCGGGCCTTGGAACTGGTTACTGCGGATTTAGCATCACTTGGCAGTATCGCAGCTCCTCGGCGGGCAATCACGCCGAGGCCCCAAACACCTTGCACGCGAGTCAGCGTCTGACCGCTCTTCGCAACTGAGACGAAGGCTTGGGTACCTCCATCGCGCCGGGTCAATTCCAGTTCAGCACGCAGGCGAACTCGCATGTCGGAATGGGAAAGCAGCTTGGCAAGTTCGTCAATCGGCCTCTTCGCAAACCCCTCCTTGATCAGCTTCGCGGTCTCCTGCGCTTCCTTCTCACGCCACATCTTGTCTGCCGCGATCTCGTACACGCGGCCGTCTTCATGCGAGGCCCAGCCGCCCATGAAATCGGTAACGATGATCTTTCCATCCCAAGAGTATTCGACATCGGTGACGCCCGCACCCCAGTTGAACTGGCGGGAGTCGGTCATCTTCATGCCAGCGCCGTCGGGCTCGCACTTGAACGACCAGATGCCGGAGTTCGCCGCGCCGCCGCGATAGTCGCAGATGAGGAAGTGCCCGGCCTCGCTTTCGAGGAAACCGGTGCCGGGATGATAGGTCAGGCCGGAAGGACCTGAGGTGAGGTTCGCCACCGGTGGAAGGATGTAGGCCGGTTGGAATTCGTTCTTCGGCTGCCACATGCGCTCCTCCATCCAGCGGTTCGGTGGAAGCTCGT
>JANOBS010000203.1:0-13006 GCA_031411755.1 Luteolibacter sp.
GGTTGAACCGCCAAGAGCGCAAAGGGCGGTCCAAGTTCAATGTTGGACGTTGGATGTTCGACCTGTCGTTTGTAGCTTCAGCGAAGAATGATGTTCATCCCGGCTGGTGAATCGCCGCCGCAAAGTGCGCAACACGATCCACCCAAACAAACCCCCCAGCGCATACGGCGGAAAGTCCCACCAATTGAACGTGGTGCCCAGGATAACCCGCCCCGGCCACGTCGCGCGGATCTCGATGATGAATGTCGCCTGCCACAGTTGCAGGAACTCGACGGCGCAGGAAAAGACGAACACGCCAAGCGCGCATTTCACCAGGGAGAGCCTCGGAAACAGGAACGCGACTCCAAGCATCAATAGAATCTGATACGCCAGACTTCCCCCGACGTCCTGGAGCCGCGGAGCGTTCAATCCCTTGGAAAAGCGCACGAAGTATCCGAGCGGAATGATGCACACGATGCCCGCCAGCAGGGCGAAGCGGTAGGGTTTGCAGCGGAGGGTATCAGCGTCCATGGGCTGAGTGATAGCAAGGTGACTGATTGATTCCGATGAGGGGTTGATGAAATTCCTGTGATCAGTGCCTGAGCGGCGCGAGCAGGTGGAAACCGAGCACAGGAAACAACAGAGGAACAACTTTCCGCTCCTGCGGCTTTATCAGGTCAGGACCTCGCAGCGTGAATGATGACGAAAAAGAGCTCCATCCATCCTAAGTCGGAAGGCCGTTGCATTCTTGGAAGCTCCTGGTGGGTGCCGGGTCTTCTGACGGGCTTGCCCCTTTTGATTTTCGTGGGAGGCCTTTGGAAGATGAATAAACCGAGAGGGCATTGCGGAGGCGTTCGCTACGATCTGGTCAACGCCAAGTATGCGCTTGAAATGTATCGTCAGACATCCGGGTCGTACCCCACAACCGAGCAAGGCCTAAACGCTTTCATCGCAAAGCCGACCTGTGAACCGGTCCCTCCGCAATGGTCTCAGATCATGACCCGAGAAATACTCGATCCATGGAAACGACCCTACGCCTACCGCTTTCCAGGAACCAAGGATCCCAGCCAGCCGGAAGTCTATTCCATGGGAGTGGATGGCATTGACGGCACCGACGATGACATCCATTTGAACGACTAGGCCCATTGCCAAAAACAAATTGCCGGAACGCTCCATAAAGGCTGGAGCTGGCCATGAACTGAGGTCCGGGCGGTGAAGGCTACCTTTGCATCCACCTCAACCGCCCCTTGCTCCCGACGAAGCCAGCAATTCACCCACCACTTCAAGTCGACACCCAGCCACTTCTCTGGTGCGATCGCCAATTTCCAAGCTGTCCCGCCGCAGTTTACGACGGTTCCATCGCAGCCCGGAACTGGGACCTGCCTCGGAAGTGTAGGATCACTTCACCGCCTCAAGCCAAACGCTGCGAAACTTCTTCACTGCAGGCCCAGCAGTCTCCGGCGTTTTGACGGTTGGAAATTTACCGTCATCACTGAGAATCAAGATTCGACCGTTCTTTTCGTCCCCAAAGACGAGGGCTGCTTCCGGGTTCAAGTCCAAGAGATCTACCTTCAACTCGAGAGGACGCGTGTCCTCAATTTTCCCACTCCATAGGAAGAGCTTCGGTGCGAGAGCGTTCGGATCCTCGAAGCGGTCCCGATAGTCCCCGGCCACGATCAGGTAACTATCGCGCCATTTCACCATGTCCCGGAAGCCGAGACCTTCCAGGAAGAGTGGAATCGGTTCACCCAGCAGGGCCCTCGCTCCATTCTGGACGACTTCGTGGGGGTTGGTCAGGGGAACCAGCAGTGCCTTGCCGTCGATGATCGGATTTCTAAGACCAATGTAGAGTTGACCGTCCACGGCGCAGAGCGATTCGATGTTGAAGCCATCCTTCTCCTTTGGAGCGATCTTGGCTTCGATGTAAGGTGTCAGGAACTTCGTCTTCGCATCGGCCACGATGTCCTCAAGGAGATGCGTGTAAGGCTTCCCAACCGTCTCCAGCCTGGTGTCAGCGCCTTCACCAACGAGTCTCGTGGCGAATAGCACCTGTCTTTCCACACGAGCCTTTCCCTTGCTGTTGTTCGCATGGGAACTGATCCAGTAAATGGTGTCTTCAATCCTGGTGGCTCCTTCGAAGTCCGCTTCCTTGTAGGTCTTTCCATCGTCGTCCAACTTCGTTGGAAACGGCTCCCACTGGTTCAGGTCGGTGAGAGCAGTCCCTTCCTTTCCGTCTGCGGTGGAGAATAGACGCAAGGTGTTTTCCTCATCGGTCGCCGCGACAAAGTTGGCCTCTCCACAGGAAAACCCGGCGGAGCCATCCAATGCGCCAAGGTGGAAAATGGGGGTGGAGATCTTGAAGTTCATGTTATCGGCAGAGGTAGAACCACTCAAGGTGTTCACAACGGCCAAATGCAACGCGGATCTCAACGCCTGGCGGATCATGTTCATGGGAGTGGTTTGGATTGGATGGATCCTTGTGTGCTCATCTCAATGAAAGCTGTTTCCCACAACCTGATACCGTTTGGTTCCGAGGACTCCGGTGGCCTGAAGCTTTTGCATTTCCCGTTTCAAGGTGCTTACCCGTTCCGGGTAAGTTGTTGCCCCCAGCTTGAGTAGGTTGGACAGCTTGGCTTCTTCGGTCGAACCGCTGTGGAGTGCGTTGATGATGGATTGGCTGCCTGCACGTCCCTGGTGCCGGATGTCCATGATCACCAGGCAGACGGTATCGATCATGCCATCCAGGGCGTAACGGTTGCCGCTCGCCTTCATGATGGCCTTGGCGGTGTTGATGGCCTCGTCGGCTTGCAGGCTTCTTTGGTCGGCGAACTGGTTGGCTCCATCGATGAATTTTGCGGAGTTGATCACCTCGATGTTCTCCACTCCATTGGACGACGGATTCAAATAATCCATCAAGCCAGCCGTGGAGTCGGCACTTTCGAGTTGCTTAAAGCCGTTCTGCGTTTCCCTGAAAATGCGCCCATTTTGCAGAACCAGGTCCGGAAAATAATCCGCGCCCGAAGGCAGACCCAGCAACCGGCGGAAGAACCTGACAAAATCGCCATCGGGCACGTGCGCGGCGAATTGGAAAAATCCGAAGGTGAAGCGCGCGGAATCGTAAGTGTTCACGTTCGTCATGAAAGCCGAGCTTTCGCAAACCGCCGTGGGCAGAATGAATGGAGCCCAGTGACCTTGCTGGGGATAGTCGGCAGGATCATATTTAGCCCCGCTACCGGCTCCATCGTTGGTGATTCCCACCATCCCCTGATAGGAGACGCGCTTGCCGACCGGGAATCGCGGCCCGTGGTCAACGCTAGCGGTGTATTTTTGGTTGGTTTGGAAGATCTCGATGAATTTTGCAGGCATGATGTTGGCAGTGAGGGGTGTGTTGCTGAGGATCCGTTCAGGGATTTGTGGGCGTGGAAGTGCGTTGGGCAACGGTGACAGAGGCATCAATGTTGAAGCAGTCCCATGACGAACATCCCTTCCTTGATTGGGCCAATGAATTCCTGAATCCTGGCGTTCAGATAGGGGTTGTGGCCTGAAAGTGCATCGCATCCCGGCCCCAGAAGGCTCCAGCGGAGAGCCAGCCTTCCTGAGCGAAGCATTCCATGACCTCGATCGGCATCACGGCCGTGACTGGCCAAGCGGTTTTGTTTCCGTTGCGAGCTGCATTGAGGTCGATGGCGGTGGCCCATGAATGCATGGACCACGATGTCGAACTGCCACGTTTCAGTCGTGGATTGTAGAGTCCGTCATAGGTGAGGATGCCAGCATCTCGACGCGCCTGCTCATTGGGAAAGGTGGTCGCGAGGCGTTCGAAGACGGCGAGAAGGCTGTCGGCGCATTTCACATGGGCGGACAGCTTTTTCACGGCCTGACCTTCGTAGAAGACAGTGAACGGAAGGGTGATGGATTTCATGGGCGGCGTGTAGCCGTTGGGCACGCCATGAGGGCCGAAGAATTCGGTGAACTTTGAAGTTCCCTCGACGGGAAACCTGGCAGGCGAAGGCATCATTCCCTTCAGGTGCTTCTGGCAGGCGGCGATGCTTTTAGGTCCCCAGAAGCCGTCAGGAACGGTTCCGATGCGATTCTGGACGTGGATGATTTGTGATTGGTTCATAAGAGTATCAAATATGGTTTTTGTGATAGGAGCCGAGCAGGGTGTAGAATTGGTGGGTGGAGGCGAAGTTGATACGATTCAATCTGGCTTCCAGGAGCTCCGGAAGAGTGCTGTGAGGGGAAGAGAACCGATGGTCGAGTGAACCCTGGAAGACGATGGCGGCAAGCCGGGTGTATCCTCTGAAAAAGCTTCGATCTCCCCGGGTTTGAATCCTTTTGCGGTGACGTCGGGGCCTTTGCTGTCGGTGGTTTGGATTCTGATGAGTTGCGGTTATTGTTCGCTGAAGGCCGCGTCGCCGGAATTGGTGATCGCCTTGATCTTTTTGGATACCTCCTTCGCTTCGGATGACTCGGTTCCGGATGTCGCTGTATTCTCGGTAAGTGATCCCGTTGGATCCGCACCTGCCGCCGCATCTGCCGCGAGCCCGGTCGCGCCACTGGTGACGTAGTCGAAAGGAATATTTCCCGAGGCCCCCTGACCCTGGGTCTGGACCTTGATGATCTTCAATTCTAGCATGGTGGACATCACATCCCCCTTGGGCAGGCCACCAGTGGGGTCCAGGTTCTTCCACCATTGCACCGCGTCTCGGGGAGGGACCGCAGCGAAGGAGCGTCCCTCGAAGCCAGCGTTCAAACTGACGGGCGCGATAGGATCTCCTGAGAACTCTGCGTTCACATCGTAGGCGGACTTGTGACCGAGCAGCGTGATGTGGGTGCAGGAGGCGAGCGGAATAAGTAACAAGCTCAACAAGGGCAAGTGGATCGGCTTCATGGAAATGGAGAATTTCATGTAAGTATCAGTGAGCTGTGGCGAGAGGGGTCAGGGGCGGTGTGGTGGATGCAGGGATAGTTGAGTCCTCCGGCGTGACCTGGGCTTCCCCCGGCTTTGTGGCCGGAGTCATGGTGACCTGAGGCTGGTCATGACCGGCCGCCAACCGCAGCCTGCCATTGGACGCTGCAATCACTGCGGCCTGTCCGGTCACCAGTACCTCAGCGGCTTCGGGGATCTGCCAGATCGACGAGACCCTGAACCGTGAGCCGAAGTAAGCGGACGCGGCCTCGTAATTGGGCTCTGGCTTGGTGGTTTGACCGGGGGCAGGTTCCTCCTCCTTCTTTTTGTACTTTGGCACGACGGCCGCGAACTCGCTCCGGACTCCGATGCGCACATGGACGTTCTGATTCGCGGGGTTGATGCCGGTGTTCATCCCCATGTTGGAATGCTGATAAAGAAGAAGGTGGGAGGAATTCGTGCAGGACGAGCCGATGACGGCGGCTGAGGCGATGCAGGTCAGATGAATCAGGCGTTTCATGGTCATGGTTGTTGTTGGAAGGAGAAGCGGCCGGAAGAAGTCGAAGAGGTATGGATTTGCAGTGTGGAAGATTGTCCGAGGTCGAGAGCCGCGCATGAGCGGGAGGCGACCCCCAAGGTCATTCCGATGTAGGAAGGCTCGAAGGCGAGATCGCTTCCAATTGTGATGCTCTGTGTGAAAAGTGGGGTCTCGTTCGGGAGGGAAATGTAGCCCCAGCCGGAAGCCTCCCCTTGGTCCGTATTTGAAAGCCGGTTCACGTAAGTGGTGACGCGCTGTCCGAGGCTGATACCCCGGTAGCCGGGAAGGTTGCGGGACTCGAAGCCGACGGACCTGACCTCGGTGACTCTGGTTCCGTGATCATTCCAGGTCCTCCATGCCAGTGTGCCGAATGTGCCGGCGCATCCGGTCAGGCTCAGTGGAAGGAAGGCTGCGATCAAATGGTGTGGCTTGAAGCGCATCGGATTGGAATCACCAGTCATGCCTCGCTGTTTGGGCTCCATTCACAGGACGGAGGTTTTCAAACAAGATCTCCGGTCTCTTGAGGATGATGCGGAAGCCGCGAACTCGAGGGGGGAGGCTGTGGAACTGGAGGATCCGGTGATTCGGGCCAAGGTTCCTTTTACCGTGTCCTTGTCGTCATCAAACCCACCGTGGCTGGTGGATTTGGAGGCTTCCAAGGGATGGGATTCACTGTTCGGGGAGAGGATCCAGGTTGCGGATTGATTGGAGAAAAGGTTGTGGATGTCCTTGTCGGACCGGATGAATTTCTCCATGCCGAGGAGCGGTGCCCCGGACCAGCCCCACTTCAGGGGATCGTATTCCTCCTCGAGGGCTTTGGAGACCAGATAGAGCAGTGATTTGTGATAAATGCCGGCGCAGTTGTCGTCCTGCTCGGCGGAGTCGGTGAGGGTGTAGAGGGCGAATTCGCGGATCGCTCGAGACGGGCCCTTGAGAAGAGGGAGGTAGTTCTGCTTGAAGAAGCCTGTGGTGCAGGCGGGGGCCCAGAGGTGGCAGGTGGAGATTTTGGTGAATTTCGCGAGTTCCTTGGCGACCGGACCCATGAAAATGGAACCCGCGCTGTGGCCGGCAATATGAATCTCGATGCTGGGATCGATAGCGAGCAGGGCCCTCAGTGCCTGGACGACGATCCTCGCACCGCCCAAAGTATTGGTGGTGGCGGAGATGGCGTTTTCAGTCATTTCCGCCCACTCGGCCCTGCCGCTTCCGTAGCGGGCGATGGGCTCGAGGGTATCGTCGATCCGGTCGAGCATGAAGTCCTTGGCCTTGTCGATGATGCCTTCCGATTGGCGGTGGCCCAAAGCCTCGCCGAGGATGTTCTTGAGTGTGGACCAGAAGTCACTGTGCCAGATGAAGGCGAGTGGGTAGACTTCGACATCGAGCATGGCCTTGCGGTACTCGGCGACACGCTGGACGGCACCTTTTTCTCCGACCAGTCCACCATGGGCATAAAGCAGGATGCGCTTCTTCGTCCAGTTGGCGGTGACACGCGGAAAGTCCCTGCTGATGAAGGCGCGGATTTCCTCGGCGGTGTTCGCAAAGTCGCCGTTTCTCATGGGCTGGCCGTTGTTGCCGAGGCTGATGATGTGCGGGCGGAGGTCGGCAATGCTGGAGGACTGGCCCATCTGGGAGGATGGAAAAGTGCCGGAGGAAAAGGCGATGGAGCTATCGATGGAAATCGGTGCGCCTAGGCGCGCGACCCAGACGTCGGAGCCATTCTCCAACCAGTCATAGTAGCTGATGTGGCAAAAGCCGTGCTTGCCCCAGTCTGGTCCCCAGGAGTTCTGGATCCAGAAGCCGTCCCGGTCATAGCCAACGATGGCGAAGGCGTGGCCACCGATGGTTTCCTCATGATAACGGATGATGCCGTTGGATTTCACTGAACTCCAGCCCTTGTGGACGAGTGAGGTGGCGTAAAGGATGCCGGTCTCGGAGATCGCGCTGTGCATGGCGACGAGGTCCTTGTGATTGACGCGGAAATAGGCGCCGAGCGGACAGTTCTGCGCGTCGGCCAGGCGTTCGCTGGTGAGATTGTGGTCTGGCTTCTCGAAGCGATAGGGCCATGTGCTCGAGGAGCAGACGCCATACTTGTGCCAGCCCTTCATCGCACCGCGGGCGCTGGATCCTTCGTAGATTTCACCGGGCCATTCGTCGTTGCGCTTGGCCATTTCATAGAACATGCGCGGACTGACTGGTGGCAGTTGGTCGCTTCCTTTGCGGATCTTGAGAAGATGATTGGCGACTGCCGCGAGACCGAATCCCGTGCAGGCTCCTTCCTGGCCCTGATCGAGGATGCACGGTTGATGCTTGAGGAAGCTGTCGAGTGGGAGTGTTGCCGGAACTTCAACAAGGGTGGGGACATACATCTTGTCCCGGAAGTCGATGGGGTCCCGGCGTGCGGAAAGGATCCTTCCATTCAGAGAGGGCGCGGATATCCTTTCGGAGGACGCTGCCTTGGCAGGCGGATTTTTTCTCATTGGTCAGGAATTGGGTTGATTCAAAATCTAACAAGTTCCATTTGGACAAATGATTTTAATCCGATCAAGAGGCCATGGAATTCAAATTCGGAGCTTTAGTTTGGAAAGATAAAGCATTAGGAAAACCTGTGACAATAGTGACAGGACGATCTGATGGATCTTGGCTTGCGAGATGCTTGGATGGCTGTTAGCAAACCCGATCATCATGCGTATTATCCGCACCACTGACTCATGGTCTGTGCTATCTCCATCTCTGGGTGGGGAAGTGTGTTGCCTTGAGCGGCTGGCGGTGCGCTTTGGTTACCGGGTGGGGGAGCTGTGCGCGGAGCTGCGGTGCAGCGAACGCTATCTCAGGACCGTCTTTCTCCGTGACATAGGCCTTCCGCCGAAGGAGTGGATGCGACAGGAGCGGATGGTGGTGGCTCGGCGCATGCTGCAAGGTGGTATGGATCCTGCCGTGGTGGCGACGGAGCTGGGGTTCGCCTCAGTGAACAATTTCAGGAGGGAGTTCTTGGCGACTTACGGGAAATCACCGGTGGGATATGTGAGGAGTGCCACAGGGTCTTAGGCGCGGACACCAGACTCCAGATTCAAGACGTGAAGATGCAAGAGGAGGCGTCCTCGGTTTCTTCATTGGAACTTGGCCCTTGGAACTCTATTTCCCCTTTAACAGCTTGTCTATGTGGGTGATGGCGGCTTGGTAAATGGAGTTGTGGCCGCCGGCGGTGGGGTGCTGGCCGTCGCAGGTGTCGAAGGTGATGGGGCCGAGATCAAGCAGATGCGTTTGCGCGTCCTTGCTGGCTTCCAGATAGGTCTGGACGGCGGCAGTGACTTCGGTGCGGGCCTTTCCGGAGACGGGGATCATGACGATGACCTTGGTGGTGGGGCTGGTGCGGAGTCGGAGTTTGGTGAGGGCGGCGATGACGGGCTCGGGTTTTGGGGCTGCGTTTTCTCCGAGATTGATGAGGACGACGTCGGGACAGGGGACGAGCTTGTCGCCGGTGAGGCGGGAGGTGGTGCTGGTGATCTGGTCAATGAGTCCAGCGACGGGTGGATTTCCGCCGCCGCCACCGGTCCAGGCGTAGCCACCGAAGGCGAGCCGGGATTCGCGGTGGCCGTAGTGCTGGGCAAGAAGGTAGCCGTAGCTGGCGCGGGCATCGTCGGACGCGGCCCAGAGGTCGTTGGCGGGGCGGCCTTGCTTGGAGGAGAGGGCGGCCCCGTCGCCGGAGAGGATGGAGTCGCCGAGGTTCAGCCAGAGCGGGGACGACTTTGGAGCGTGGAGGATGCGGCCTTTGGGATCGAGGGCGAAGCCGGTGATGGTGAGGGAATTTGTCGGAACGTCGCCACGGAAGCGGTCCTCGAAAGGGGAGAGGCCCTTGATGTAGAAGTCGATGACGGGATTGGCGACGGACTCGGAGAGGGTGATGATGGTTTCTGCAGCAGAGAGCTGGTGGGTCTGGAGTGGGCCGTTATTGATGCTCCACGCGATAATGGGGAAGCGGGTGGGGGAAGGGTAGTTGAGTCGGGCGGTGTCGACGTTGATTGCGACGAATTTGGTGTCGGCGAAGGCGAGCTTGAATGAGGCTCCGCAAACCGAGGAGTGGATGCCGTTCTCGGTGCGTATCCAGTTGAGGGGGGAGAGTCCGGAGAGGACTTGTGGGTCCGTGGCTGGGATCGGCTTGGTCGGCGACTGGGTGGTGGCGGTGAGAAAGCCTTGTGACTCCAGCCATTTGAGAGACTGCGTTTGCCACGCGTCCCAAGACGGGCCCTTGTAGCCGCTGAGGCCGTGGCCGCCGTTGGGGAGTTCGAGGTATTCGGTGTGAACGCCTTTCATCTTCAGGGCGTCGGCGAAGACTCGGGAGTTTTCCGGGCTTACAAGTTTGTCGTCGAGGGCGTGCGCGAGGAAGGTGGGCGGAGTTTGCGCAGTAACCTGCTTTTCGTTGGAGTAAAGCTCGAGGGCCTCCGGGGTTGGATTGGGGCCGAGGAGATTGTTTCGTGAACCGCCGTGGGAGAGAGGGCCCATGCTGATGACGGGGTAGACGAGGACGCCGAAGTCGGGACGCGAGCTTTGCCGTTGGACGGGATCGGTGGACTTGCCTTCACCGGCATCGAAATGAGTGATGGCTGTGGAGGCGAGGTGGCCACCGGCGGAGAATCCGATGATGCCGAGGCGCTTTGGATTGATCTTCCAGTCCGCCGCGTTGGCGCGGGCGAGGCGGATGGCGCGCTGGGCATCGAGGAGGGGAACCGCGGCTTTTCCTTTCGGCAGGCGGTATTCGAGAACCAGGCCGGTGATGTCGTGCTGGTTGAGCCATTCAGCGATGCCCTTGCCTTCCGGGCCGGTGACGAGTCCCCCATATCCGCCGCCGGGACAGATGATCATGGCGCAGCCGCTGGGACGCTCAGGTTGATAAACCGTGAGGGTGTTGGTGGCGGGGGAGGTGGTGCCGTCACCATTTGGAGCTTCCTTGTCCGGCCAGACGGGGACGCGGAGGGGATCGGCGGAGGTGAGGCCGAGGAGGGAGAGCAGGGCTGCGGAGCGGAGAATGGGTTTCATGGAGAGAGGGAAGCGAACATCGAACATCCAATGTCAAACGTTGAGCATTGAAGGGAAGAAACGTGGCGTAAAATTGTAGCTTTCAGCGCTTATGGCAGGAGCCTAGAAAGTCGGCGATGCAAATCACGAAGGTCTGTTGCCAGGGCTGCGGCGCGAATCTGGAGGTCGACGAGTCGATCCGGTTCGTGACGTGCAACTACTGTCACGCCCGGCTGGAGGTGGTGCATGACACCTCGACCACGCACACGAAGCTGCTGGAAGCGCTCGATCAACGGACGGAGTCGATGGCGAGGGACATCAAGGTGTTGAAGCTTGAGAACGAGCTGGAACGTCTGGACCGCGAGTGGGAGTCGACACGTCAGGCGATGATGATCCGGGGAAAGGATGGATCTGTTTCGGAACCTAGTGCGACAAGCGCGACCTTCGGTGGAATGCTCGCCATTGCAATGGGAGTTGTCTGGATGATTTTCACAGGAGCCTCTCCCGCTCCCGCGATTTTTCCAATGTTCGGCCTGGTGTTCATGGGAGGCGGAATTTTCGGAATCATCAGCGGAAACGGAAAGGCTTCCGAGTTCGAAAGTCTGCGGTCCCGCTACCAGATGAGGCGGGGTCAGTTGATCTCCCAGATCCAGAAGGAGAAGCGGGTGAAATGAAGAAGGCCATCGCAATCATGTGGATTACGATGGCCTGTGGGAGAGTTAGGGAAATCAATCAGGTGGGATCGTCTCCGTATTGGTTGTAGCCGTTATTGCCGCGCAGACATCCTAGGAAAACGAACGAGATGAGTCCGCCAATGTAGGGGATCATGCCGATCAATACCCATGCGCCGGATTTCCCGTGATCGTGCCAGCGCTTTACACGGATGGCGAGGCTTACCCAGATGAAGGCGATGACCATCGGGATCAGCACCAGGATGGCGACGATTTGGCCTGCGCCCTCCTTGTCGAGCAGAGGAGCCAGAAGAGCGATCGGAATGATGATTGAAATGCCGACAATGATTGCCCAAAGCCAATAGGTGCGTCTTGGAATCCGGCCATTAAAGGAAAACAGGATCTGCTTGATAGTCAGGGCAGAATTTGAATTCGAATATTGAATCGGCGGTGGCTCGCTCGAAGATGGTGGCTGGTAAGGAGATACTGGCTGCATGTCTCCGGTTAGATACCATGCCTGTTCTTCCAGTGGCAACGCTGAAACGGGTCAACAGTGTTGGAATTGGGGAGTTCCCCTACTCTAACACCGCCGGAAAAGTATCGTTCATTTTTGGAACGAAGGCTCGGAGCTGGAAGCTCCAGAGATGGACTGGAGCACAGATGCTCCAGCCACGTTTCAGAATGCCTCAGGCGTTCTGAAGGTAACGCCGCTGGGCTTCGGCCTCCGGATTGTGCGCGGCGTCCTCGTCTTCCGGGATGGTATCGCCTAACAACTCGTCACGGAACTTTGCGACGATGGCTTCCACCGGCCAGGAGCTGGCTTCTCCGAACGCACAGATGGTGCGACCGTCGATCTGATAGGCCACGCTTTCGAGGGTCTCGATGTCCTTCGGCGAGGCATCGCCCGTGACGAGACGGTCGGTGATCTTCTTCATCCACATCGAGCCTTCGCGGCAGGGCGTGCACTGGCCGCAGGATTCGTGGGCGTAGAAGGAATTGAGGTTGTTGAGGACCCAGGAAATCTTGCGGCTGTCGTCGATCACGATCACGCCACCGGAACCGGCCATCGAGCCGCAGGCAGCGAGGGTGTCGAAGTCCATCTGGATGTCCCAGAAACCGAGGTCCTTGGTGGTGCCTTCGGGCTGCTTGAGCTTGTAGGTCTCGTCGCAGCGGAGGATTTTCGAGGAGGAGCCGCCGGGAATGACGGCCTTGAACTCGCGGCCGTCCTTCGGTCCGCCGCACATGTCGTAGAGGAGTTCGCGCATGGTCACCTTGCCGACCTCGACTTCGAAGTAGCCGGGCTTCTTCACGTCGCCGGAGACGCAGAGGATTCGCGTGCCGGTGTTGCGGGCGATACCGAGCTTGGCGTATTCGTCACCGCCCATGGCAATGATGTGCTTCACGTGGCAGAGCGACTCGACGTTGTTCACGATGGTCGGAGCCATGTAGAGGCCGAGCGCGGCGGGGAAGTAAGGCGGCTTGATACGCGGGTAGGGGCGCTTGCCTTCTAGGGACTCGATGAGACCGGTTTCCTCGCCGCAGATGTAGGCACCTGCACCGCGATGGACGTAGATTTCGAGGTCGAAGCCGGAGCCGAGGATGTTCTTGCCGAGGAAATTGCGTGCGCGGGCTTCATCGAGGGCCTTTTCGACCAACTCGGCGGCGGCGGGAAATTCCTCGCGGATGTAGATGTAGGCGACGTGGGCACCGACAGCGAAGCAGGAGATCACCACGCCTTCGATCAGTTGGTGCGGATCCTGATGGAGGATATAGCGATCCTTGAAAGTGCCGGGCTCGGACTCGTCGCCGTTGCAGATCAGATAGACCGGCTTGGTGTTGTTTGGCGGGATGAAGGTCCACTTCATGCCGGTCGGGTAACCTGCACCGCCACGA
>JANOBS010000204.1:0-4473 GCA_031411755.1 Luteolibacter sp.
GAGGAGCCCGGTGCGGTAATTCCGCACGCCGGGATCTGCGAGGGGGGCGCCGGGTGAAACCGGCGTCCCTACCTCAATGGGGAACAAATAAGATGAAGAAAACAATAGCCCTAGTTTTTGTCCTTGCGACAAGTGTATGCATTGCATCACCCAAGATCGAGGTGATGCCGGAGTTGGCTGGACAGGTCAACGCACAGACAACAAATAACGCGATACCGTGGTATAACACAGGTAAATACGACGCTTTAGTATCGGCCCAGCTAGACAACCTGGTTCCATTGGTAGAGACGATACAGGGAGACTATCGTTATACGCTATATCGAGTTCGATTCCATAGTGTGAAGGCTATTGAGGGGGAATTGGACGCGAAGGAATTGACGTTTTATCTGGAGAGACCATTTCCCACACAAGAATCAGGAATTAAGTTCAAGGAACTTTGGCCGTTTCAAAAAGGCTGTGTTCGCACTTTCAAGGTGAAGAAGGTGGATGACAAGTTACAGATCGTATCGATGGAAATGGAACCCCAACAAGCCGCGCCATCCAACGGCGATAATCTGTCAAAATGAATTCGGGCATTCATACCGCCGTGGATGCGCTCTAACGTAGGCAAAAATACCAGATGATGAATCTCGCGGACTTGTCATCAATTCTAACGGTGATAATCGTCACCATTGGAATTCCCAGTGCCGCAAATTCGGGAGGTGCGCCGTTCTGGGCTGTTTTTATCACGGTTCCCGTCGCAATCGGTCTCGGAATTCTAGCTGCTTTCGCGAACAGCCGAATGATGTATCGCTTTCTAGGAGTGACCCGAAAAAATGAAAAGAAATCAGAAGGAAATCTATTCCTCTACATGGTGTGGCCGTTAGTTTCGTGGTCAGCATCAGCCGCCGGAGCCGCAGCCATTGGGTCATTCACCGCATCTTTACTACAGAAATGATAAATTGGCCTAACAAATCACTAGGGCGAAGCCGGATGCTTGTCACATCTCGTGCTTACGCACGAGCTGCGCCAAGCAACCGGCTCGCTCATTTCTAACGTTGGGATTAGAACTATGAAACGCCTGATGACTCATCTGCTTGCTTTCGCTCTTGGCGTTGTGGCCGTGATCTTGTGGTCGAAAATCACAAAACTCGACGAGAACGAGAATGCCAACCAAACGCAATCTGAGAAGGGCGGCATGATGATCGATGGGCGACCTGTGGACCGATCAAGTGTTCGTTCCAAGAATACTGGGCCGACCCCTGGTCCAAGCACTGACGTTGAATTTTCGAAATCGATCAGACGCGCCGATCTCGATGCCTGGCTTGAAAGCAAGAAGGGGAATCCCCGGTCCCATGCTGAGGCATTGGTGATTGCAGGACTGCTGACCAAGGATCCGGATCTCGTTCGTCAGGGCATCCAAACCGATCCTGAGAATGGGCACTTGTTGTTCATTGGCGCAACATTGCCTGCGTTCTCTGATGAAGAACGTCTCGCGATGAGCAAACGACTCCTCGATGCGGCCCCCGACAATGCCCTGTCATCGTTCATTTCCGCAGCATATCGATCGGAGGCTGGGGAGAAAGATGCCGCCATCCAGATCTTGAAGGAATCGGTCGGGCGACCAAAGATCGACGACTTCAGGATGAAAACGCAGCTGATGACGGAAGACGCCTTGATCGCTGCGGGTCTTGCTCCAGATGCAGCCAAGGTCCGGAGTGCCTTCGAAATGGGAGTCGGGTATCTCAGCGATTTGAAATCCTTGGTTGTATCGCTGAAAGGTGCCGAGGGTTCCATGTCACCGGACGATGCCTCTGAACTCAGATCGATGACCGCCTTGATGGGGCAGCGCCTGCGTGATCCATCGAGATCAGGAACATTGATCGATCATTTATCGGGAATTGCCTTGGAAGAAGCGACCTTGAAAGGGCTGCCTGACGAGGCCCCGTCTCCGTATGATGGACTCACCGTGGGCCAGGCGAGGGAATCGATCGCAGCGGAACGCCAATCAGTCACCGAAATCGTCAATACCATGCCTGACCTACAAGGGATTCTTTCGAGCAATCCAGACCTCGCGAGGCGTTACGTCGATTACACTCGCTTGATGGGAGAGTTGGAAGCCGCGAAGTGGCTCACAAACGAAACCAAGAGCGGGAGATGATCGGAAACCTCGCCAGAGGGCGAACGAACGGATGCAGGCAAGGGCTCGTGTGGCATTTGTCGTGTCATTCCTGCACGCCTTCTCCTGACCGTCGCAGTGGTCCCTTAGGAGCTTTGGCGAAGAGCCCCAATGGGTCGCCATCGCTTCTGGCAGTCTCGCCCTGAGAACGGACAAGAGGCTGGCTCTGGAAGGGGGAATCTTCAGAAGCGATCGGCGACTTGCGGGTCACTTCTTGGTGTCCTGCTTCAGTTTGAGGATGCTGTCCCGCAAGGCTTCCGACTGGTCGAGCTCGTCGGTGCGCAGGCTCATCCCGCCGTCGGTGCCGAGTTGGAGTTTGACGACTTCCTCGGCATCCGCGAGGGCGAGGTCGAGTTGTCCGAGGGCTTGGTAAACGCGGGCACGGGCGCGCAGATGGGCGAGGGGGTATTCCGGCTTCTTGAGGATTTTTTTGCCCTTGGCGTCGACCGCTTCCGGATCGAAGGGCGGAGCCAGCGCCAGGATGAGTTCCTTCGCCTTGTCGATCTCGCCTTTTTCCAGCGCGGCGATCACCTGCTTTTCATCCTGGCGAACGACCACGTTGATCAAGGTTCTGCCATCCTTGTTCGTGGCCAGGCCGGAAATCATCGACAAGATGCGCCCTTGCCTGTCGAGCATCACGCTATTCACCTCCGTGTCTTCCGAAAGAATGCCCAGCCGTTGGACCGCTGAGTTGCCGATGCCACCCGGCACGGAAACCACGGGACAGTCGACCTTGCTCCTGCCCGCGAGCAATTCCGCATGGGTGGCGGCGGGATCCCCACCGAAGCTGGCGATCAGCACTTTCACATCACCCTTCGGGCGGGTCGCGGCGAAGTCGATCATGGGCTTGATCAGGCGTTCAGGCGATTGCGGCAGGCCATCCTCCCGAACCTTGCTCCATGGGGGCGGATTGGTGAATTGGATCACGGTGAATTCGCTGTCCAGATCTTCGGGGATGCGCAGCGTCTTGCCGTCGGCGGCCTGGAGCTCGGTTTTCAGCAGGCGCCTGGCATCCTCGGACTCTCCGACACTCATGAAATAGCCTTCCCTGCGGCCATACGACCAGCCGGCCGTGAACGGGACCTGGAACAACCAGTAGCGGTGATAGCGATCGAGAAGAAAGGCGCTGAACGTCCACATCATCGGGTCCTCGGTGCGGTCTTTGAGGATCATCCCGCGATAGTCCTCGAAACGCATGCGATCCGCGACTTCGAGCGAGAGCAGGGCCGCTACGGCGAGCGCCTGCCCGGAGGCCTTGTCACCGCCGCAATCGGTCACCCATTGATTGATCACCGTGCGGGATTCCGCTTTCGGCTGGCGCAGGGTTTCCCGTGCCAAACAGAAACGGGCGATGACCTCACAGCCCGTCGGGAAACCCGCAGTGAGCGCGATCTTGGCCTCCGTGGTGGCCTCAGCAAGTTTGCCCAGATCACTGTCGGTTTTCCAGAGTCCCAGCAAGGCGATGATCAGGCGATTGTGAACGATCCAGAGATCCGGCGCGGCCGGGTGGTCGGCGATGGCCTTGCGGCAGAGCTCGGCGGCCTTCGCGTAGTTCTTGCTGATTTCACTGTGCGGCAGGCGGTAGCGCAGAGGCGGCGCGACAAAGCAACCTTGAATCGCCCGCAGGGTTTCCTCGGGCACAGAGGCCGCCGTGCGGGTAAGTGGCTTCTGGGTGCCGGACAGTGCTTTCAGTTCCGGCGGGCTTTTGGGATCGATGCCGCCGTCGGGATCCAGGATGAGGAAATCACCGGACAGCAGCGACGAAAGCTGCTCAACGTAACGAGGCTCCGTCCACGGTCTGGCGAGCGTCGATTGGAACATGCGCGCGTAGTCCGGTTCGCCCTCCGTGTCCTCCTTCTGCCGTGTGGTGCCGGACATGATCAGGGCAGTGTTTCCGGTCGGGCTCAAGGTCAGGAGCTTTGGATCGGATCTCACATAGGGATCATAGATCGGGTTCTTCCTGCCGCCCGGCAGGCGCAGCACCTGCCAGTCCACGCCGAGTCCGCGCACGATCGATTCTCCGGCATCCGGCAGCTCGTCGAGGTTGAAGCTGACGATCTCAAGGCGACCCGCCAGCTCCTCTTTTTTCTCCAGGAAGGCGGCGGCGATGCCCTTGATCATCTTCTCTCCCGCATCCTGCTTCGACCAGAAGAGGAACAGGGTCGAGCGCCCGAGTGCATCCATGGGGTAGCGGAGGATCTTGCCCTGGGAGTTCTCAAAGCTGCCGGTGAAGGGGGCCCCGAAGACCTGGCCACCGAGTTTGTCCCGCTGGAAGGAGATCATCGCGAGATCGCCGGCAAAGCGCTTCTCGATCA
>JANOBS010000205.1:0-9093 GCA_031411755.1 Luteolibacter sp.
CGTAGTAGTTCACGGCAGTTTCTTTCGCGCATCCGGATTCCCACGCTCCTCGTCAACGCCGCCAACGACCCCTTCCTCGGACCCGGCTGCTACCCAAGAGAGGAAGCGGCGGCCAGTGAGTTCCTTCACCTCGAAATTCCAGCGACCGGCGGCCATGTTGGCTTTCCGGGTGGAAGGGAATCCTGGCCCGAGCAAAGGACGATCGGGTTCCTTTCTCAAACCTGAGTGGCTCAGGAAAGCAGGTCCTCATATAAACCCAGCACCGCCGAGGCTTGTTGATGCGGCGAAAAACGCTCACTGACCGACCCACGGCAGGCCAGCGTGCGATCTGCCGTCCAGCTCAGGACCTCGGAGATCGAATCTCTCAATGAGTCGGGCGAAAAGGGCTCGGCGAGTTTTCCTGTCCTACCGTCCTCGATCATGTCCGGCATTCCACCGATCCGGAATGCGACCACCGGGGTGCCGGATGCCAGTGATTCCAAGACGACATTCGGAAGATTGTCCTCACGGGACGGGGCGACGAAAACATCCGCCGCCGCATAGAGTGAGGCGAGATGATCCTGATCCTTGATCATGCCCAAGGCCCGATAAGGAATCTGCAGGTTTTCCAAACCGGAGATCACCCCGCGGCCAAAGGACAGGAGCAACAACTTTCCGGGAACGGCAGGTGTGGCATCCTTGTGCCCGCGCAGGGCGGCAAGCAGGAGATCACCTCCCTTTCTCGGGGTGGAGATCGTGTCGGCACCGAACAGAACGATTCGCGCATCCGCAGGCAGCCCCAGGTTCTCACGGGCACTTTGTCGGTTTTGCTGCTGCCAGGGATCCCTCGGGATCTCGTAGGGAATTGTCCGGATGGGAAAGCCGGAGAACACCCCGGATTCGGCGGCACAATCGGCCATCCATTGACTTGGTGCGATGACACCGACCTTCTTGCCTTTGTAAATGGCAGTCTTCTTCGCGAGATTCATTCTCGCCAGCAGGTGCGGCTCCGCATCGACGGCCCGCAGACTTCCCTTGGCGTTCATCCACTTCTCAAGATTCGGACCCAGGTAGTAGTGCACCCCCATGAAGGCACTCATGTCGTGAAGGGTCCAGACAAGCGGAGTCCGGAGCCCTGCAATCTCTGCGAGTGATGCCACCGCACCGCCGATCCAGTGAAGGTGGATCAGGTCATATCCGAAACGATCGAGCTGCGGAAGGTAGCCTTGTGGTTTCATTTGAAAATCCACCTCCTCGGTAGGACGCCCGGAAAGCAGCCACAGCATCTTTGCTCCGTGATTGACGGCTTTCCAGAACGGCTGGGTGGGAACTTTCTCTGGCTGAAGTTTCTCTGCTCCCGGCCACTCGGATTCGTATTCGCAAACCAGAAAGTGCGAATCCACCCCCATGCCGCACAAGGTCCTGTGCAGGCAATAGGCGGCTTTGGCCGCGCCACCGTAGGCCGTCATCACCACATGGGCGACCCGGATGGGCGCTCCATTCCTGGAGACCCTCCCTGGTTCCTGTAGGCCAGACAGGCCGGATGAAATCACGCCACTCATTCGAAGTTCAGTTCGTCTTCCGACCGCTCGGCCACCTTGGCTGGATGCACGCAAATGGCTGTCATTGCAAGGACAACACCCGCTGCGGGCAAGGTCCTACTTGTTCCAAAGCCGGACATGGAATGACGAAAAATCGAAGGGGGGCACCCCGGACTTGGAAGAATGGATGTCTTGGGCTCGTTTGGTGAGACCCGCCACCGGAGGCACCAAAGAGACAAAATTATGAGACGAAATTCCCATGGGTCGGATCGCCTGTTCAAGACGCTGCCGCTGATCTGCCTGCTCCTGTTGCTTCTGCCAGGAATGGCCGCGCCCGCCCCTACGAAACTGGAAGGCGTGAAGCGCATCGTGTTCCTCGGCGACAGCATCACACAGGGCGGAGATTATGTGACCGACTTCGAATGCTGGCTTCTGGCGAATGGAAGCAAGACCGAGGTGATCAATCTGGGTCTGGCAAGTGAGACGGCGGCCGATCTAACAGAGGAAGAGAACGCGGGGCATCTCAAGGCGCATCGTTTCGGTCGGCCGATGGTCAGCGAGCGTCTGGATCGCGCACTGACGGCTACGAAACCAGACCTGCTCGTGGTTTGTTACGGCATGAACGATGGCAGCAGCCTGCCGTCGAATGACGAAGGACTGAAACGCTTTGGCGACGCCATCGCCCACCTGCGCGATGCCGCTCTCAAGTCCGGCGTGAAGCGGGTGGTCTTCTGCACGCCACCGGTTCGCGATGACAAGGGCAACGCCGCCTTGAAGTTTCACGATGAAAACCTGACCCGCTACACCGAGTGGCTGCTCACGAAACGGACTACTGGCTGGGACGTGGTCGATTTCCATGGCCCCATGCGCAAGGCTCTTGATGAAGGCCGCGCGAAGAACCCGGCCTTCCTGCTTTCCCCGGACGGAGTGCATCCCAACCGCGAGGGCCACTGGATCATGGCCCGTGAACTCCTCACCCAGTTCTTCAGTGCAAAGCTCGATGGCATCACCTCAGCTGAAGCCTTGTTTCCCGAGAAGGGCCCCGAAATCCGCAAGCTGGTCCACCAACGCATGGGCACGCGCTTCGGCGCCTGGATGAGCCAGATCGGCCACAAGCGCCCTGGCGCGCCCGGAGGACCGGGCACCAAGCCCGGACCAACGGTCGAGCAGGCCACCGAAAGCGCGGTGGCGATCACGAAGCAGATCGAGGCCCTGATGGCCGCGAAACCTTAAGCCCTGTTTCTCAGCCCTTCGGAGCCCACTCGACCTGCAAGGGCGAGTCGGTGATGAGGCGCGTATCGCGGTTCGGGGCGGGGATGATGATGCCTTCCTCTACGAAACGCTTTTCGATCATGAAACGCAGGTCGCTGGCGACGAGGGCGGAGTTGGTTTTGTCGTTGAGCTCGATCCAGTAGCCGAGTTCGAACTGCAGCGCGTTCTGGCCGAAGTCCTCGAACAGGGCAACCGGGGCAGGCTCCTTCAAAATGAGTCCGTGGCGGTCTGCGCACTCGATGAGGATTTCAGACACCTTGTGGACGGGTGAGCCATACTCGATCCCGACCTTCACCGCACGTCGCACCTTGCGGCTGCTATGGGTCCAGTTGGTGATCTTGCTTTCCAGAAAGACCGAGTTCGGAATCATGG
This sequence comes from Luteolibacter sp., assembly GCA_031411755.1. Lineage (GTDB taxonomy): Bacteria > Verrucomicrobiota > Verrucomicrobiia > Verrucomicrobiales > Akkermansiaceae > Luteolibacter. The sequence continues at coordinate 3,165 of JANOBS010000205.1, forward strand.
TCTCCACACCGTCAGCGCTGCGCAGGATGGACGAGCGGGTGTTGATTTCCGAGACGGTGCCGATGATGCCGTCGACGTTGAGAATGTCCCCGACGCGGATGTTTCTCTCGAACAGCACGATGATGCCGCTGATGAAATTCTTGATCATCGTCTGGGTGCCGAAGCCGATTCCGATGACGAGTGCGCCGCCGAGGAAGGCGAAGACGGTGAGCGGAATATTGAGGATCTTCAGCGTCAGGATGGCGAGCAGGAAGGCGAGCAGGGCCATGAACCAGCGCCGGAGTGTGGACGACTGGGCGTCTCCAATGCGGCCTTTGGAAACGAGGATCGTCTGCGTCCGGCGGGTGATCTTTGCCGCGACGAAGTAGCCGATCACGAACAGGAGTAGGGCGGAGATCAACTGGCCAAGCGGCAGGGTTTCCTGCTTCATGATCTTCCTTCCATCGGCATCGATGCGCTCGGCGTCGTAGTCCCAGACACCGAGGTTCCAGAGCTTCTTCGCGTTGAGGCGGACGGTGTTGTATCCGTCGCTGAATCGCTGGCTGATCGTGCGCTGGGCGAGGATCTGGTCGAAGTCTGCGAGCCAGGCGTTGAGCTGCCGTTGCTGGAGATCGACGGTTCGGGCGAGGCGTTGGGAAACGTCGAGCTTGTCACGAAGATCGCTGCACTGGTCGTTCGCCAGTTGCACCTTCGGATCGCCGGGTGCCAGCGAGGTGGCGCGCGCTTCCTGGCTGCGCAGCTCGGCCCCGGAAACGGAAATCTCATTCGCGGCGTAGATCCCCCAGGCTGTTAGATGATCGCGCATGCTGCGCAGCGACTTGAGAGCGCCTTCGCGGGCATTCGCCTCGGTGACAGTCATCAGGACGCGGCGGTTGAGGTAGGCGTCCGGGATTTGCGATTCGAGCTGGTCGAGGGCGTTGAGGGTATCGAGCGTGAATTGCAGCGAGTCGACGCGGGTGGTGGCGGCTTCGATTTTCGCAGTCAGCAAGGGGTCCGGCTTTTCCTCCGTGCTCTGGCTTTCCAGCTTCCGTCGGCTTGAGAGAGCGGCGTTGTAGCGTTTGCGGATTTCCTCGCCCTCCTTCGTGAATGCCGCCTGGCGGGTCGCTGTCGACTTCCGGACCTGGGCGAGATCGTCATCGGAAAGAAAGGCGTGCGACTCGATCTGCGCGAGCTGCTTGGCGACGAAGGCCAGCCGCGATCCCGCTTCCGCGAGGAGTTCGCGCTGCTGGGCGGCCAGCAGGGTGAAAACGCCGATCCGGGCGGAAATCGACCGGCTTCGGAGACGTGCGGCATCCATTCGCCACGCGGCGTCGGCCGCGCCGGGGTTCCGCGCGGAGACCCCGGAAGCGAGCCGATAGGCCTCGTCGGCGCCCTTCGCTTCCTCAGCGGATTCATTGAGACGATCCTCGAAAAGCTTCAGCGTGGACGCCGAGGTGGCGTGGCGTTCCGTGGCCACATCGCGCTGGTTCCGGAGATCGTCGATCCACAGCACGGAGTAAGGTGGGCCCTCGACGAAGCCCTTCCACGATTCCAGCACCGCTGCCGCCTTCTTCGCGGATTCGGCAGCCTCCGCCACGGTGGTCAGCGACTTCAACTGCCGCTCCACGGAAATGATCGTCTGCTGCACATCGCGGCGGCGCTCGGAGAATTCCGTCGGCCCCACGCCTTCCGGCAGTTTGCTTTCCGCAGTCGGATCGTCCAGCCGGGCGAATTCCTCACGCGCCTCTTTCAGCCAGCCCTGCAGCCGCTCGCGGACCTGTGCGGCTGTTTCCTCCTGGGTGGCAACGGCCTCTGACTTCGGCAACAGTTGGGTAAACTGGCCGTGCGCGGGCAGCGCGGCAAACAACATCAGGCCAGCAACCAATCGGCGGAACATGCGCCGACTTTCCGCCTGCGGACGGACATCATCAAGACCGGATCACAGCGCGCCGCGTTCGGCCTGCTCGATCAGGCGGTCCATGCGCTTCTCCAGCATCTCGGCGCGGCTGACCTCACCCACCGTGCGGTAGTAGCTGCAGATCGTCCGGTAGATGCCGGCCTCGGTGTTCGCGCGGAACCAGTCCTTGGTGCCGGTTTCGACGACCCGCTTGAACGCGAGCTCGATGTCGCGAACGACCTTCTTGCCTTGTTCCTGATCGTCCTTGAAGAAGCCGAAGTAGTCCTCCGCCATCATCTTGAAGCCGGTGATGCTGCCACCGTATTCGCGCATCGCGGTTTCATAGAGGCGGGAAACGTCGCGCTTCGAATTGTCGTCGTTGCGCTTCATCATCAGATCGGCCTCGCGCTTCAGAGAAGTGGCGATCAGGTCCGCCTGCTCGCCCGAATTCCGCTCGATGCGACGGCGTTCACGGGCCAGCGTGCGCTTGGCATCGCCCTCTTCACCATAGGGAAAGACATGCTCGCTCTCAGCCTTCGAGGCCAGCTCGGCCATCCGCGGGTTCTCCTTGAACTGCCTCCGCATGCCGCTGACGAAGTCCTTCCACGCCGACAGGATGCCGTCTTCGGTGGGATCGCCGGCCTTTTCGGTCTTCTTCTCCAGCTCGCGATAAAGCCTGCCCCAGGTCTCGGGGAATGACGGGCCGATAAGGTTGGCCAGCTTCACGGCGTCACCGATCAGCTCCTCCTTGTTTTGGGAAACATAGTAGTCGGCCAACCACAGATGGCGGAAGACGGACTGGGTGATCAGCTTGCTCTGATGATCGCGGTCGCCCCAAAGCTGCACTTCCTGCTCGGTGATCGAACTGCCGATCTGGGGATTTCCCGCCTGGCCTTTGGAAACCCCGCCGATGCGGCCGATGCCCGTCGTCCACTCGTCGTCCTGGATCTTCATCGCCACCCAGGCATGGCCGCCGAGGTCGGTCTCGCCGGACATCGTCATCGCCGGGATGCCATTGGCGCGGGCGGTGTTGCTGCAGAAATACGATTGATCGCCGCAGATGCCGCCTTCCTTGAGGATTTCCGCGAAGGTGTATTCCTCGTAGGGATTCAGGCCCTTGACCGCGCGTTCCATCAAATACTCGATCATGCCGTAAGCATTGCCCCAGTTCTTCTGGCGCAGGTGCATCTTGGAAATGGCCCAGTCCATCTCGGAGGTGGAAATCGGCGCGCACACCACCCACACAAGGTCACGGGCGTCCATGCGGTCCACCGAGGTGGCGAGTTTGCTTTTCTCGTTCTTGTCGAGATACCACTCGTAGCGCTTCAGGGGCTCCACCTTTGACACCGCATCATACTCGCCGCCCTTGTCGGGGGTGGTGATGGTGATGTCGCGGTCGAAGACCACCGCGCAGGCGAGGGCGAGGTTGAAATACTGCTTGGCCTTCTCGGTCTTGATCCCCCAGGCATCGCGCAGAAACATCAGTACCTTGCCGCCGTCATCCTCGGGCTTGATCGTGAGCAGCATCTGCTCCATCGGCTCGTCGTTGGTGAGCATCCAGGTCAGCATGTCGCCCATGTAGGCATCTTGGGCGACCTCGACGAGCTCCGGCTCCGCGAAACGGCCGAGCACTTTCCATCGCAGCAGGGCCTGATAAAGTGCGGGCTCCTTCCAGACGCCATCGAAGCGATTGCGACCTTCAGGTAGCGAAAGCTTCGCCAGCCCGGCATTGATCGAGCGACCGAGCAAGGCGCGGTAGGCGTCCCAGACGTGATCGTTGAGCGCCCGCGTGAACAGTTTCTTGTCGCGGCTGACGTTGACCTCGCGCATGGCATCCGGGCCCACGAGGACCAGCAGTTCCTCCTTTGCCATCAGCGCAGCGTCATCACGTGTCTTGGCCTCCACCACGGGCTCGCTCTGAACGGGCTGTGCCACCTCTGGAACCACCGTGGGTGGGATCACCACTTGAGCGTCCTTGGCCTTTTTGGCAGCATTGGCTTCGGCCAGGATGTCTTCAAGGCCGGTGGTCGACTTGCCGGGATCCTTCACGACCGGCGCGACGGGTGCGGCCTTGACCGGAACCTTCGCTTGTGGCGCCGGAGCCTCCACCGGCATGGACTCGAGATAAAACCATGCCGCGCCAATGCCGAAAGCCGCAATGGCAAGTGCGAGGCACTGCTTCTGGCGCTCCTTCCGTTCCCCTTCGCGATTGAGATAATTCTGAAGCTCGGCTGCCGACGATGCATCCGAAGAGGGCTCTTTCGGAGCTGGCTGGGCGACAGGCTTGGAAACGGGAGTCATGAGACAAATGGGTGAAACCTTGGAAACCTAAGATCGGAGAACGACGGCACCCTAGCGGATCGGGGTCCCGGTATCAATCGGGTTTTGAGGTCGGAGTTGAGACAACGGCCAGGAAATCAATCAACTGTCATCCCCGCGCAAGTCTTTCTCCAACTGGATGCGATCGTTCAAATTGCGCGCCTTGACGCGGTTGTTTCGTTTCGCCCAGCGCTCGACCGACATCTGCCGTTTCTTGGCGCGGCGTTTCAACTCGGCGACTTCGGTCTCGAGATTGAGGAAACTTTCATAACGCCCGAGGTCGAGCGTGCCGCCGTCGACTGCGCCACGGATCGCGCAGCCGGCGTCCTTCTGGTGCTTGCAGTCGGCGAACTTGCACTCGGCGGCCAGCTTTTCCACGTCGGCGAAACTTTCCCGCAGCGTGACCTCGTCGGTCCACATCTGGATCTCCCGCATGCCGGGGTTGTCGATCAGCATGCCGCCGCCCCGGAGCGGGACGAGTTCGCGGGAGGTGGTGGTGTGGCGGCCTTTTCCGGTCACCTCGTTGCAATCGCCGGTCCACATCCATTCCTCGCCGTAGAGTTGGTTGACGAGGGTGGACTTGCCGACGCCCGACGAGCCGACGACACACATCGTGGTGCCCGGCGTGAGATAGGATTTCAGGACCTTCAACCCATGGCGGTTCACCGCGCTGGTGATGTAGATCTTCGCCTCCGGGCAAAGCGCTTGGAGCTCCTCGGCGGCGGCCACGCTCTGCTTCTTGGGAAACAGGTCGGACTTGTTCATCAGCACCACCGGCATCGCGCCGCTGCGGCTGATCAGGGAAAAATACCGCTCCATCCGGCGCGGATTGTAGTCGGGCCCGGCATCGGTCACCACGGCCACCACGTCGATGTTCGCGCCGATGACCTGCTCTTCGGAACTCTTTCCCGGCATCTTCCGAGAAAAGCAGGAACGTCGGGGAAGCAGGTGGCGGATGACGTGATCCTGGTTCTCGTTGCCCATCTCGACCAGCACCCAGTCGCCCACGGCGGGCAGGGCGGCGTCGTTCGGGGCGTCGTGCCAGACCTTTCCTGACAGCACGAGGTCGATCTCCTCGCCGCCTTCGATAAAGGCCCCGAAGTTGATCGTGGTCTCCCGGATCAGGCGGGCCGGCACCCAGTTCTTGTGGGCGAAGGGCGCGCGGGCCTGTTCGAAATAATCGGACCAGCCGAGTTGGAGCAGGGTCACGGGCGCACGTTCATTTTAAAGACAAAGCGGCCCGGAATCCCGAAGGACGCCGGGCCGCCGTAAAACGGTCAGGCCGGGATCGGTTTGGAAAGTTCCGAGAGGCGATCGAGCACCTCGCGGGTTTCCTGGGTCCAGCGGCGCAGCGCCTTGCGGGAAAGATCGACCCGACCAACCATCGCGGCTTCGAGTTCATTGTAGCTCGCGGTCAGGCGCTCGGCCAGGGCGTGAGCGGTCTCGATCGCCTTATCGCGCCACGGGTGGTGCTCACCGAGGCTCTTGAGACGCTCGATTTCGGCATCCGCATGGCGGCGGGCTTCCATCATCTGGGCCAGCACGACCTTGCTTTCCGGCACGCGGCGGAGTTCCGAGGCGAGACCGAGTTTCGCGAGCAACCAGATCGCCCACTTGGTCGGGTCGAAGTTCCAAGGCTTCACGCCATTGCGGTAGTCGTGTTGGAACTCGTGGTGGTAGTTGTGGTAGCCCTCTCCGAAGGTCACGAGCGACATGACGAAGCTGTCACGGGCG
>JANOBS010000206.1:0-17509 GCA_031411755.1 Luteolibacter sp.
GGCGAGTATCATTACCTTAGCGAGATCTATCATCCAGCCTTTGGCTTCATGTCGGGTCTGCTCTCGGCGGTAGTCGGATTCGCCGCGCCCACGGCACTCAGTGCACTGGCGATCGGTGGCTATGTGCATGCCAGCTTCCCCGTGATCCCCGTGCAGGCCGTGGCAGTGGTCGTCATTCTGTTGGGCACGGCCGCGCATTCGGTCAGCACCTCGACGAGTGCCCGCGTCCAGACGGTGGCGACGGCGCTGAAGCTGCTGCTGATCCTCTCCTTCCTGACCGCCGCCGCACTGCTTCCGGGAAAGGGTGACATCACGTGGTGGCAGCCTGTTGGGCTGACCCAGCGGGCGTTGCTGGAGCCGACCTTTGCCTCGGCGCTACTTTATGTCTTCTATGCCTACAGCGGTTGGAACGCGGCGGTGTATGGGCTGGAGGAATGGGATCGGCCTGAGAAAACCGTGCGCCGCGCGCTGATCGGCGGAACACTTCTCGTGATGCTGCTTTACGTCGCGCTGAACGCCGCCTTCCTTCATGCCGCGCCGATGGCGGAGCTGAGAGGCGTGCAGGAAGTGGGTCATGCGGCGGCGGTTTCGCTGTTTGGCAGTCCCGTGGCGAAATGGATTTCCCTGCTGCTGGCGGCCGCGCTTTGTGCCTCAGTGAGCGCCATGCTGTGGGCCGGGCCACGGGTGCTGGGTGCGATGGGGCGCGATCTGCCGACGCTGCGGTGGTTCGCTCCGGTGGGTGGCGTGCCGACACGGGCGCTGCTGTTTCAATCGGGGTTCGCGCTGGTGCTGGTCGTCGTCGGAAATTTCGAATCCCTGCTGACCTACACCCAGGTCGGGCTGACACTGGCCACCTCGCTGAGCGTCTTCGGCATCTTCATCCTGCGGCAGCGCGCGCCATATCGATTCCTGAAATCCACGATTCCGCTCTATCCACTTCCTCCGATCCTGTTTCTCTGTGTGACGGCGCTGGTTGTGGTGGTATCCTTGATTCATCAGCCTTGGCCTGCCATCACTGGGGTGCTTACCGCTGTGGTCTGCGCCCTGCTGTGGATTCCATTCAACAAACGCTCTTCATGAAACCTGCCCTGTCCCTCGTTCTCGCGCTGGCTCTCACCGGCTGTGCCTCGAAGCCAAAGCCCCAGCCGGGGGAGACGCTGACACTGGCCCCGCCACTGTCCGCCTTCGTGTCGGTGGATGGGGTGGCGGATGCGAACGACATCACGCTCTTCCTCGCAGGCAAGCCCATCCGGCACGGAGCCGCGCTTTCGCAGATCCAGCAGACGGTGAACTACCGCGCCTACCTCGATGAGATCGCGTTCAAGTGGAAAGCCTACGGTGCACGCCGTACTTCCCGGCAGACCGGCTGGTCGAATGAAACGCTGGGCCCCATCATCGGTTCGCCCAACACCCTTCTCTATCCCTTCGGCGGGCCGGATCTGCTTTACGCGATGTCGATGTTTCCCAATACCTCAACCTACGTGCTGCTCGGGCTGGAGCCGGCTGGAACGCTCCCGGCACTGGAAAGCCAGGACCCGGCGGCGGTGGTCGATGCCTTGTTCGGACTTGGAAAGTCGATGGATACCCAGCTCAAGGTCGGCTACTTCGTGACCAAGGACATGAAGGGCGACCTCGCCAACGGAGCGATGCCCGGCGTGACGCCGATCCTGCTGACCTCCATCGGCCTGATGGGTGGAGAGGTCGACAGCGTGCAGTCGATCAATGCAGGCGGAAACACCGGTGTCGACATTCGCTTCAGCCTGCCCGGTGGTGGATCGAAGCGCGCGATCTATGTCTCCGGCGATCTTTCGAACGGCGGCTTCAAGTCCGGCTACCAGTCGTGGGTCGGCGGGTTCGGCGGATCGACCGCCTACTTCAAGGCGGCCTCCTACCTCATGCACGACGAAGGGTTCTCGAAGATCCGCAACCAGGTGCTCTCGCAGTCGCGCGCGATCGTGCAGGACGATTCCGGCATTCCCTTCCGCCATTTCGCCAGCGGTTGGGACCTGCGATTCCTTGGCCGCTATGATCGTCCGATCGAGCTCTTCGCCAAACACGACCAGCCCGACCTGCGCGCGGCCTATGAGGCGAATGGTGGCACGCGCATTCCGTTCGGCTCCGGCTACCACACGAATCCGGACGGCGCGAACATCCTCGTTGCGGTGAAACGCTGAGCGGTTGGATCAGGCAAGCGCCTCCAGCAACGGCGCGTCCTTCCACTGCGGCGAACGTCCGAGACGCACGAAAACCTGATCCTTCGCCGGCCAGATGAAGACGCGCTGTCCGGCGGAGCCGATGAGAGCGACGAGGTCGGCGGGATGTCGCTTTGACAAACAGGCACCCGACCAGAACGAGGACGAGCGCGGGGGATCGAGACAGTCCTCGATCTCGACAGCGTGGCCGGACGATGCGCGGACATTTTTCCAAAGCCCGCCGCCGTAGATCGGATTCGCGGCGGAGGATTTCGTGACGTCGGAATAGATGCCGGGATCGAATCCGTCCGACCTTTCGCAGCGGAGCAGTTTCGCCAGCGTGCGGCCGAGTTTCCCGAGATCATTCACGTCGAGCTCCGCGCCGGTTGAGAGGAACCAGCGACCTTTCAAGTCCGCCCGCCACTTCGGGCTGTGCAGGCCGATGGGTCCCATCACGTTGCGCGAAATGAAGTGCTCGAGCGATTCCCCGCCGAGCTTCCGCTGGAGGAATTCCGCGAGCACTTCCCAGTGCGAGGCCCCGTAGCGGAACTGGCTACCGGGGGCGCTCACCACCCGAAGGGAAAGCGCGACCCGGCCCTTGTCGGCAAGCGGACGATGGTAAAGTGCGCTCGATCCTGCATCGAGGCCGGAGGTTTGCTGGAGCAACATGCGCGGCGTGATCCGGGATTTCGCGGCATCGCTTTTCCACTCGGAAAAGGTTTCCACCAATCGCTCGTCGAGCCGGATCAGGCCTGACGAAACTGCCCGCGTCACGGCGAGACCGGCGAGGACTTTCGTGATGCTGAGGGCGGGGCCGCTGGCATTTAAATTCGAGCCCGCCACCCGGGAACGCCCGTCCCAGAGTCCCCAGCCTTTTCCTCCGTAGCCGGACGCGATGCCGGAGAGTATTTTCGGTGGCTCGCGATGGGGAGTCGAGCCGCAGCCGCAAACCGAGCCCGCCAGCCCGGCGGTCGAGAGTTTCAGCCAGTCGCGACGCGTCCACATGTCCCGACTTTCGCATCCCGGAGGCCCGCTTGGAACTTGAAACTTGGCACTCCGGCGTTCTCCGCCTACACCCCGCGCGTGCTCAGCATCCACAAGCTCTCCAAGACCCTCGGCGGACGCACCCTGTTCCGCGAGGCCGAACTGACCATCAACTGGGGCGAACGCGTCGCACTCGTCGGTCCGAACGGCGCGGGAAAATCGACCCTGTTCCGCATGATCCTCGGCGAGGACGATCCGGATGAGGGCATCATCGAGCGCGATGAATACGCCATCACCGGCTATCTTCCCCAGGAAGCAGGCGACCCCGGCGACGAGACGGTTCTGGAGATCGCCATGGGCATCACGCCGGAAATGGTCGGCATCCTCCGGACGATGCGCGAGCACGAGGCCGCCGGCACCCACGGGCATCCGGACTACGCGCACGCGCAGGACCAGTTCACGCTGCTGAACGGCTACCAGCTCGAACCGAAGGCGAAGAAGATCCTCGCCGGACTTGGCTACAAGGAAGCCGATTTCCACAACGCCGCCCGCACCCTTTCCGGTGGTTGGATCATGCGCGCCCACCTCGCGAAGCTTCTCGTGATGGAGCCGGATCTGCTGATGCTCGACGAGCCGACGAACCACCTCGACCTGCTTTCCCTGCTCTGGCTCCAGCGCTATCTGCGGAACTACTCCGGCGCGATCCTGATGATTTCGCACGATCGCGACTTCATGGACGTGCTCGTCGAGAGCGTGGTGGAGATCGATCCCGACGCGCAGAAATTCATCACCTACACCGGCAACTACACCTCGTTCACCGAACAGCGCGAGGCCCGCTATGAGCAGCAAGTTCAGGCCTACCGGAACCAAAACAAGGAGATCGAAGGCCACCAGGAATTCATCGACCGCTTCCGTCAGGTTGGATCGAAGGCCGCGCAGGTCCAGTCGCGGATCAAGTTCCTCGACAAGCTGGAAAAGATCGAAAAGCCCCGCGCCCCGCGCAAGCCGTTCAAGTTCGCCTTCCCGCAGCCGCAGCGTTCCAACCAGAAGGTCATGGAGCTGGTGAAGATGTCGCAGGCCTACGGCGAAAAGCAGATTTACAAGAACCTCGATCTCACCCTGGAGCGCGGCGAGAAAATCGTCCTCGTCGGACCGAACGGCGCGGGCAAGTCCACGCTGATCAAGATTCTCGCCGGCGTGCTGGACATCAACGGCGGCAAGCGCGAGGTCGGCCACGCCACCAAGCTCGGCTACTACTCGCAGCACCGTTCGGAATCGCTGAACGAGCACAACACCGTCCTTGAGGAAGTGATGACCTGCTGCCCGACGCTCCGAGAAGACGAGGCCCGCGCCATTCTCGGCTCGTTCCTGTTCCGTCGCGCCGATGTCGAGAAGCGCTGCGGCGTTCTTTCCGGTGGTGAAAAGTCGCGTCTTAACCTCGTCAAGTTCCTCACCGATCCGCCGAACCTCCTCCTGATGGATGAGCCGACGACCCACCTCGACATCCTCTCGATCGACTCGCTGGTGCAGGCGCTGAAAAACTACGAAGGAACACTGGTCTTCATCTCCCACGACGTGCACTTCATCCGCACGTTGGCGGAAACGACGCTGCACATTAACAACGGCGCCGTCACCCGCTACGCCGGCGGCTACGATTACTTCCTTGAGAAGAGCGGCCTCGATGACGACCGCAGTGCGGTGACCGCGAAGTAGCAGAACTTTTCCCGCTCATGCTACTTCTTGCCGCCTCCCTGAGGGGCTGCGTAGGATGTCGCCATGGCTGGAATGAATATTCCCCGGACGACTCTCGCTGACGTTTACAATGGGACCAAGCTCGCCTCGGCGGTTGATGAGATCACCGACTTCGGCAGCCGGATCCACAGCCTGGAAATCCAGGTCGAGCATCTACGAACGCTGAACCGCGCGCTGATCGAACATCTCGCCGCGAATTCAAATCTCAGCCCGCACGATTTCCTCGAGCGGCTCTCCCTCGATCATCCCGCCAAGGCCCTCAGCGAAACCACTCACTGCAAGTCCTGCGGCACCCTGATCGCCAGCGACGCCAAGGCCTGCTACTCCTGCGGCAAACTGCTGGAGTCCGACGCATACATTCTCGGCTAAGCCCGTGATGCCTCCTCCCTTCCATCCCTTTTCCCGCGAGCACGGCATCGCCATCCTGATCGGCGCGGTGGCGATTTTCGCGATGATCTTCGCGGGGAAAAAGAGCGCACAGGGGAAACTCCTCTCCACCGGGCTGCTGGCCTTCCTGAACCTGATGGCCTATCCGATGTGCCAGCTGGCGTGGTTTGAGGTTCCGAATGCTGGATTGGAAAACACCGTGCCGTTCCACCTCTGCGACCTCGCTGCGATCCTCGCAGGCTTCGCGCTGCTGACACGGCGGCAGGTGCTCTGTGAACTGACCTTTTACTGGGGCCTCGCCGGAACGATCCAGGGCCTGTTGACGCCCGCGATCCAGGTGGGTTTTCCAGCGTGGCCGTTTGTGACGTTTTTCGTGATGCACTTCTCGATCGTCGCAGCGGCACTGTATTTACCGATCGTCGATGGCTGGCGTCCGGAAAGACCCTGGTGGCGCAGCCCCTGGCGGGCATTCCTGTGGGTGAACGCCTACATTCTCTGTGCGATGGCCCTCAACGCGCTGCTCGGCACGAATTTCGGCTTCGCCGCCCACAAGCCGGTGAATCCTAGCCTGCTCGACCATCTGGGACCGTGGCCGTGGTATCTGTTGTCGCTGGAAGGGGTGGCGTTGGTGCTGTTTTTCCTGCTGACCCTGCCGTTCCTGCGAATGCCACGCGGCGGAAAATAAGTTGGTCGCGGGGCGGGGCGGGCTTATATCCCGAGGCATGAGCGATGCCGCCGAGAAAACGAAGCGCCCCCGGGTCAATGTCCGCCGCCCCGAGGTGATGGAAATGGTCGCCGCCGAAGTGGCGCGGCATTACCAGTCGAGCGTGGTCGAAAAGATCCGCAATCACGGCGGAAAGCTCTCAATCGGCAACACCACGGTGCTTCTGGCCCAGCAGTTTGGATTCTGCTACGGCGTCGAGCGCGCCATCGACCTCGCCTACGCCGCACGCCGGGTGTTTCCGGACAACCGCATTTTCCTGATCGGGGAAATCATTCACAACCCGGAGGTCAACCGCCAGCTGCGCGAGATGGGCATCGTCTCCCTGCCATGGCAGGAAATGGGCGACAGCTATGACGAACTCACCGCCGAGGATGTGGTCATCGTCCCGGCCTTCGGGGCACCCACGCATTTCATGGACAAGATCGAGCAGCTCGGCTGCTACGTCGTCGATACGACTTGCGGCGACGTGATGAAGGTGTGGCGTCGCGTGCGCGGCTATGCGAAGGATGGAACGACCTCGATCATCCACGGCAAGGCGAACCACGAAGAGACCCGCGCCACCGCCTCGCGCGCGCAAGGTGAGGACGGCAAAGGCCATTACCTTATCGTGCTGACCTTGGCGGATGTGGACTACGTGTGCGGCTATCTTAAAAGCGGCGGCAACAAGGCTGAGTTTCAGGCTCGTTTCAAGGATGCCCTTTCCCCTGGATTCGACCCCGATCTCCATCTCGACCGCGTGGGGGTGGCGAACCAGACGACGATGCTGAAGAGCGAGACCGAGGAGATCCAGCGCCGCTTCAAAACAGCGATCGTCTCACGCGATGGCTCGGATGCGAAGTTCCAGGTTTTCGACACGATCTGCGGTGCCACTCAGGAACGGCAGGATGCGCTGTTCGAAATGCTGAACCAGCACATGGATCTGCTGCTCGTCGTCGGCGGTTACAACAGCTCGAACACCACCCACCTCGTGGAGATCGGCGAGCAGCAGTTGCCGACCTTTTTCATCCGCGATGCCTCGTGCCTGAAATCGCTGGAGGAGATCGTCCACTATGACATCCATCACAAGGAGGAGGTCAGCAGCAGTTACTCCGAGCTTCTTCTCGGCGACAAGCCGGTGACTGTGGGGATCACCGCCGGTGCTTCATGTCCGAACAACCTGATCGAGGACACGATCGTGAAAGTCTTCGGCCTGCGCGGGATTTCCCCGGAGGTGCTGGCTTCTGCCTGAATCAATGCTCGGCGGACTGAGTCTCGATCTGTTTGCGGGTAGTTTCCGCATCGTCCTTCAGTCCGGCCTTTTCACAGGCGGCGACGAGACCCTTGAGCGAGTACATGTCGTTCGGAAATCCAGCGAGGGCCTCACGATAGGCGGCCACGGCATCGGTTGGCTTGTTGAGGGTGAGGTAGTAGTCGCCCAGGCGGAGTTCCATCGGAGTGAGGATTGCGGGGGGGAGAAGTTGTGTCGAGCGGGTCTGGCGATCCGCGGCGGAACGGAACCAGTTGTAGGCGGAACCTTGTCCGCTTTTCGGTCCGACGAGGGCGAGGCGGCCCCGGAGTTCGCTGGCGCTGACCTCCAGGGCTCGGAAGCCGCGGTTCCAGAATGAGCGCTCACCGCCGACGCTGGCGGATTCCTGGACGCGGCTCATCATTTCACCATGGTGGGACATGGCCAGCGCGACTTCGCTGGCTTCAGGATACTTCTTTTCGTCCATCAGACGGAGGCCATCGAGATAAAGCCGGAGTCCGTCGATGTACCAGTTCGCAAGGGACTTCTCGCGAAAGGCTCCGATCTCCTGGGAAGAGGGAAGGGTGGTGAGGGCCTTGGCGGCATCGCCCTTCAGTCCTCGTGCCATGAGCAATCTTGCAGGCAGGGTTTTACCTTCCCAAAGCAGCATCCTTCCGCCGGTGGAGCCGGCGCGTTCCTTCGGCACCATTTTGTTGGCCAGGGCCGTCGCGGCGGTGAATGCGGTGTCGAAGTCACCCTTCGAGGCGAGACACACGCAGCGATAGCTCTCCGAGGCGACCCAGGCCGGACAGTCCATTGCGGTGGCCTTCGAGCTGGTCATCCAGCTTTCGTAGAGTTCAGAAGCGCGGTTGAACGCGGCGGAGGCTTCGGCATGGTGGCCGGTCCGCCATTCGTAGTGTCCGAGGAGTTGGAAGTAAGGCGCATAGTTCGGGGTGAGCTGGCAGAGCTTTCGAGCCATCGGCAGCGAGGGCTCGAGATCCGGGGCCTCCATCCGGATCGTGAGCAGGGCATTGATCAGCAGTGAACTGTCCGGATAGCGCACCATCAGGTCCTGAAGCAGCTTTTCGGAGCGCTCCTGTTCGGGGGTGGCGGCGTTCAAGTCATTGTATCCGCCACGACCGAAGAGGGCGGTGAACAGGGTGGCCTGGAGGTCGTTGGGAAATTTCTCGGACAATTTCCGATACGCATCCGTCGCGGCCGCCGGGCCTTCCTTGTAATACTGGATCAGCCCATAAACGTAGCCGCGTTCGAGTTCGTTGCCGACGCCTTCATTGACGAGCCAGAGGAGGCGGTCGAGTGAGGCGTCGCGCTGCTTTCCGGTTTCGGGATTGGGCGCGAGCAGGGAAATGGCCATGCCCCAGTGGGCAAGCAGGCACTTTGGATCGAGTTTCAGCGCGACCGCGAAATGTCGTGCGGCTTCAAATTCCCAACCACCGTGGAGTTGGTTGAGACCAGCGACGACATGGGCCTGAGCCTCATCGCTGGTGGTGGTGATCGCCATTTTCAGTCCGCCTTGGAACTCCTTCAACGGCGGTGCAGGAAGCGCCTTCACCGAGTCGGGAATCATTGCCTCGACACCCGGCACCTCCTCATCGGGAGCGGCCACGGCGATCAGGGAAGAAATCAGCAGCAGGGAAAACCAGCGGAGCATGGAGTGACGATGCGTCCGGATCCCAATCCGGTCCAAGCAAAATGACGCTGGCCCCGCCGCCCGGATCATCGTTAGATCCTCCGCCATGAAGCTGGGTGTCATCGGATGCGGGAAAATGGGTTCGGCCCTCGTGCAGGGAGCGATCAAGGCGGGCGCGGTCTCGGCGGCGGATGTGACGGGCTGTGATCCAGTCTCGGAGGCGGTCGAGGCCTTTCAGAACGCCACGCAGGCAAAGGTTGTGGGCGATGCGGCCCAGCTCGCTGCCGGATGCGATACCATCCTCCTCGCCACCAAGCCGCACCACGCGCTCGACGCGCTGCGCCTCGCGGCCGAGGGCGCGGCCGGGCAGCCGAGACTGGTCATTTCCATCGCGGCTGGCCTGCAACTGACGATGCTTCAGGACGCAGTGCCGGAAAATTTCCGAGTCATCCGGACGATGCCGAACACGCCGGCGCTGGTCGGCGAGGGGGCGAGCGCCTTTTGCCGTGGGACCTGCGCCACGGATCAGGATGCGGAGTTGGTTCGGAGGCTCCTTTCCTCAGTTGGCCTTGCAGTGGAAGTGCCCGAGCGACTGATGGATGCCGTCACCGGTCTCTCAGGGAGTGGCCCTGCCTATGTCTATCTGATGATCGAGGCATTGGCGGACGGAGGCCTCAAACAAGGGCTCGGGCGGGCGGATGCGATCAGGCTGGCCGCCCAGACCGTTCTCGGATCAGCACGGATGGTCTTGGAAACAGGCCTGCATCCTGCGGTGTTGAAGGACATGGTGACCTCTCCCGGCGGCACGACGATTGCGGGTCTGGCCGAGATGGAGCGTTACGCCGTTCGCTCCGCCCTGATCGATGCCGTCACCGCCGCCACCGAACGCGCGACTGAACTTGGCAATGCTTGATCGGATTTCGCTTTCCCGGACTCCCACCCCCTTACTACGCTCCCGCCATGTCCCAGAGATTGTTAATCGCGCTCGCCAGTTCCGCCGTCTTGCTCGTGTCCTGCGGTTCCGATTCGGACGGACCTCCGCTCGTCGGGCAGTCAGGGGCCAACAGTTCCGCAGGCGAACAACTCTACCAGGAGGCCAAGCAGGCCGACGATTCCGGCAACCAGAACAAGGCCCTTAAGCTCTACGGTCAGACTGCTGAACGTTACCCGGTCTCGACCTCCTCCGCCCAGGCCCGCTTTCGCGAGGCCCAGCTCCTCGAGCAGAAAGGCGAGGTGCTGAAGGCCTTCGACTCCTACCAGAAACTTCTCGAGCGCTATCAGAGCAGCGGACTCTACACCACGGCGCTCAACCGCCAGGCCGCCCTTGCCCAATCCGCAGCCGATGGAGAGGTGAAGACCAGTTTCCTCGGCTTGAAGTCGGGTCTCGCGACGGAGCGGGTGGTGAAAATGCTCGGCCAGGTTCGCGACAATGCGCCACGTTCGGCGACCGCCTCGAAGGCGCAGTTCACCATCGGGGCCCTGCATCAGAGCCGGAAGGAGGAAAGGGAGGCCATCGCGGCCTACCGTAAGCTGGTCAGCGATTATCACGACAGCCGTGAGGCTCCAGAAGGACAATTCCGCATTGGCAAGGTTTTCATGGAATCCGCCGACCGGGGGAATCAAAACCAGGCGACGATCGCTCAAGCGCGTGAGGCGTTTCAGGATTACCTGAACCAGTATCCCGGCCACGGACGAAATGCCGAGGCCCGCCGTCTGCTCTCAGACCTCGGTGGCCGCAACATCCAGAAAACTTTCGACGTTGCCGAGTTCTACCTCAAAACCGGCGAAACCGAGTCCGCCAAGGTTTACTACCGTGATGTGATGGCCCGTGCAGGCTCCGGTGCCCTCCATCAGAAGGCCAGGGCCCGCCTTGCCGAACTCGGCGAGCGCTGAGATCTCCCCGAACTCCTTTCCCATCCCATTCCCATGAGGCGACTTTTTCCGCTCCTGATCATTCCCTTTCTCGCCTCCTGTGCTGGCTACCAGCTTGGAGGTGTGAAGCCTCAGTCCCTCGCCCGGATCAAGACGATCTCGGTGCCGATGTTCAAGAATGACACCCAGCATCCGCGGGCGGAAGCGATTGCGACCTCCGCAGTCGCCAGTGCAATGCTTCAGGATGGCACCTATCGGATCTCCTCGATCGACAAGGCGGATGCCATTCTGGAGGGAACCCTGCACAAGATCGATTACACCCAGCTCCGCGCGACCCGTCTCGACACCCTCCGCCCGGAAGAACTCCAGAACACGGTAACCCTGGTCTGGTATCTGAAGGACGCGCGTGATCCCACGAAGGTGCTCGCCAGCGGCAGCTCGATCGGCACCAGCCGGTTTTTTGTGGATGCCAATCTCCAGACCTCGCGAAACAATGCGCTGCCGGATGCGCTTGAGAGGGCAGGGGAGGCACTCGTTTCACGGATTGCCAACGGCTTCTGAATTTCCAGCGAACCCCGAGAGCTTTTGGATCCCCCTCCCACTGGTCGAGTCGTGTTCGTCCCCACGCCGATCGGCAACCGGGAGGACCTGACCCTGCGTGCGCTGGAGGTGCTCAGAAGCGCTGACCGCGTCGCCTGCGAGGACACGCGTCACTCGGCCCCGCTGCTCGCCCATCACGGCATTTCGGGGAAATCCCTGACTTCGCTGCATGAGCACAACGAGGTTCGGAGGATCCCGGAGCTCTTAGCCGCAGCCCAGGCAGGCGAAACTGTCGCCGTGGTGACCGATGCCGGCATGCCCGGGGTGTCGGACCCCGGCTATCGCCTGGTCCATGCCTGCATCGCCGCCGGGGTTCCCTTTGAGGTGCTTCCCGGCCCGTCCGCCGTTTTGACCGCCCTCATCGGCTCCGGGATGCCCTGTCATGCATTCCGGTTCGGAGGATTTCTCCCGGTGAAATCCGGTCGCCGCCGCCAGGCGTTGGAGGACTCGCTGGCTTCGGGCGAGACCGGGATCTTCTTCGAATCGCCCCACCGTCTGAGTGGATCGCTCGACCTTCTCACTGAGATCGAACCCGGAGCCACGGTCTGCGTCGCCCGGGAGTTGACAAAGAAATTCGAGACCTATCACCGCGGCACGGCTGCCGAATTGTCCGCTTATTTTTCCGCACATCCGCCGAAGGGCGAGATTGTTTTGCTCCTTCACACCGCGAAGTGACGGTCCAAGGCTGATCGGATGCGCTATTGACCTTGACGACAGCATGCCCGTGCGGGTGAGATGCGCCTAACTCCTACAAGCATGTTCTCTCCCAAAAGTTCCGGTTTACTCCGAGCGGTCCGTTCCGCGCGTCTGCTATGGTCTCTGGCTCTCGCTGCGTTGGCATTCGCCCCTGCCGCACTGAAGGCCCAGGATTTCGAGGGCAAGACCATCAGTGAGGTCGCCATCCGCTACAACGGTCCCAAGACCGTGGATGAGGGGAAGCTCCGCAATTTTATGTCCACGACTGCTGGACAGGCCTACCGCACCGAGAAGCTCGATGCCGACATCAAGTCGCTCTATGAATCCGGACTGGTGGAGGATGTCCGTTTCCTTGCCGAGCCGGTCGGCAACAGTGTGAAGCTCATCGCCGAGGTCACCACCCGTTCTGAATTTGTTGCTGTTGGGTTCATTGGCAACTCGATTTTCAGCGATCAGAAGCTCGCCAAGGAAACCAAACTCAAAGCGGGCGGTTTGATGAGCGACAGTGAGATCCTGAGTGCTCAGCGCAACCTTGAGAAATACTACCAAGGTAACGGCTATCCCGATGTTGCCATCAGCCACCGCATGCAGCCCTCCGCACAAGCTGGAAAAGCAGACCTCATCTTCGTGATCGAGGAAGGTGCCAAGAATGAGGTCCGCAAGATCAAGTTCGAGGGCAACAACTCGTTCACCGACCTGGAACTCCGGAAGAACATGAAGGTTCGTGAAAAGGGCCTGTTCTCCTGGTTGACCAAGTCCGGTCGCTTCGAAACCGGCCAGCTCGAGGAGGATCTCGAGTCCGTTCTCGATTTCTATCGTGACAAGGGCTACCTCCGAGTCAGCAGCCAGGGCGTCCGCCGTGATCCGGTCGGTGACGGTCGCGTGGACATTGTTATTCCGATCAATGAAGGCGACAAGTACACCGTCGCGGGTGTTGGCTTCGGAACCATGACGGTCTTCAAGTCAGAGGAACTCTACCCGGCCCTGACCCTGGCCTCCGGCAGTCCTTATTCCTCCAAGAAGATGCGCGCGGACATCACGATGATCCGCAGCTACTACGGTTCCCGTGGTTATGCAGACGCCACCGTCACTCCTGACATTTCCGACGCCGGCCCGAACCGCGTGAATGTCGTCTACCGCGTCACTGAAGGCGGCCGTTTCCGGGTGGGCGATGTCCGCATCGAGGGCAACACCAAGACCAAGGACAAAGTCATCCGCCGCGAAGTGCCGCTCAAGCCCGGCCAGTGGTTCAACTCGGTCGACCTCGACACCACCAAGTCCCGTCTTGAGAACCTCCAGTATTTCTCCGACGTGCAGGCCTCCGGTGTTTCCGGACGTGCAGGCTACCGTGACGTGAACATCCTCGTCGAGGAGCGCAAGACCGGTTCGGTCGGCCTTGGCGTCGGCTTCAGCTCGATCGACAGCGTCGTCGGCTTCGTCAACCTCGAGCAGACCAACTTCGACCTCTTCAATCCCTGGAACTTCACCGGTGGCGGCCAGCGCTTCGCGATGAACCTCCGCCTCGGCAGCACCCGCAGCGATTTCAGTGTCTCGCTCGTGGAGCCCTGGTTCATGGACCGCCAGCTCGCCCTCGGCGGTGAGCTGTTCTACCGGAACTCCAATTACTTCAGCGACTACTACGAGCAGACGAATGCCGGTGGGTCGATCTTCCTGCGCCGTCCGTTCGGTGACAAGGCCTCCCTCAAGCTCGAATACAAGCTGGAGCAGGTCAGCATCGATCTCGATCCTTCCGTCTCCGTTCTTTCCGCGAAGTCCGTCCTTGGTGGTGGCCCGCCTTCCCAGTTCCTTGGAGAAAATGGCGACTACCTCCGCAGCGCGCTCGGCCTGAACTACATTTACGACAGCCGCGACAGCAATATCCTGCCACGCAGCGGTGAGAAATTCGACATCGGTCTGACCCTTGCCGGTGGGGTTATTGGTGGAGACGTCGACACGATCTCTTTCTCCGCCCAAGGCCAGAAACACTGGAACCTCTGGTGGGACAGCATTCTCTCGCTGAATGGCGAGCTTGCCTTTGTCGACAGCGTCAATGGTGGCAAGGTGCCGATCTTCGAACGCATGTTCCTTGGTGGTGGCCGCACCTTGCGCGGCTTCGATTTCCGCGACGTGGGTCCTCGCGATACCGTCACCGGTGAGGTCATCGGTGGGCAGTCACTCGCCTTCCTTTCGACGGAATACACCGTGCCGATCATTGAAAACGTCCGCGCGGCCGTGTTCTATGACATGGGATTTGTGAACTCCGGATCGTGGGATGTGGATGTCAGTGACCTCTATGGCGACATCGGCTTTGGTGTCCGTCTGAAGCTGCCGATCAGCCCGCTGCCACTGTCCCTTGACTACGCCATCCCGGTTCAGTCTCCGGACTCCAGGGCTGACAAGGGAGGCCAGTTCAACTTCAGCCTCCAGTCGAACTTCTGATCAGATTCGTCTCAACGAAAAGCCGGCTCCCACAGGGGCCGGCTTTTTTCATGCTGTCCACATCGATCAGGCCCGCCCGATGACCGTCACTGGCGCTGAGGAATTCAGAAAGACCGGACGATCCTCGGAGCTGCGTTTAAGATAAGCGAGCAATGTGCGTCTTCCGTCGCGAGGCAGGGGAGAGATACTTGTGATCTGACCAGCCTCCTTTCCGTCCGCTTCGATCAGGAGGTCGCCAGCCAGGCAAGCAGTCGAGTCGTCTATCGCCATGCGCATGAGCCGACGGTTCACTTTTCCTGCGGATTTGATCCGTGAAATGACTTCCTGGCCGATGTAGCAGCCCTTTGCGTAGGAAATATCGCTGCGGTCAAGACCCGCTTCGGGAGGCAGCAGTCCGGTTGACAATTCCGGGCCCCAGTGAGGAATCCCGGCGCTGATCCGGAGGGTTTCCGCCTCATCTGGGTCCCAGGTCGGAAATTGGTGGAATGCTTCGGTCGCATTTGACTCTGGAAGCCACAGATCCCAGCCCTCGACACCGATGCGGTTGACCGAAACGGCATAGGCATCCCCCTGCGGCATTGCAGGCAATTCGTTTCCGGTGACATGCAGTCTCGTCCAATTGGTGCTGATATCCTCAATAATGGCATCGTCCGCGATCAGGTATCGATCGAGCCGGGCAAAAAGCTCTTCAGCGCCTTCATGCTCGCAGGAAACCCGAATGGCTCCATCAGTGGAGGCATGGATGAGCACACGGAACTGCAGTCGTCCCTTGGCATCAGTGACACAGGCGGGCAGGGCTTTTTCAGAGGAGGCAAGCAGGCGCACATCCTGGGTCAACTGGCCGTTGAGATAGCGGAGGGCGTCAGGTCCCCGGGCCTCGATCACGATCGGGGAGGGGAGAGGCAGTCGTTTCCAGTCCGTGGAGTTCACAGATAAACCTTGGCGACGGCTGAGTAATCGAGGTCGGCGAGCCCGGAAGCACATAGAGCAGCCATCCGGGCGGAGACAGCGTCGATGGCCGGGGTTTTGAGCCCAGCCTCGGCGGCAAGTTCACGAACGTAGCGACTGTCCTTTTCCATATTCCCGAGCGAGAAATGCGGATCGAAGTCCCCGGCGGCCATGGTTGGCAGCTTCATTCCGGAGAGCACCGAGGCGCAGGCATTCTGGGAAACCGCGTGAATGAAGGCCTGCGGGTCGATGCCGTGATGGGTGGCGACCGCCATGCCCTCGGCCAGGGCTTGAACGGTGCAGGCGGAGACCAGATTGGTGGCGAGCTTGACGATGGTGGCCGCACCGATTTTTCCGCAGGGGATGAGATCCTTCGCGGTCACCCGCAGGTAGGGTTCGGCTTCCGCGAGAAGCGCGGGATCTCCGGAAGTGTAGTAGACGAGGTTTCCACCGGCGGAGGCCAGCTTGCTGCCGGTGAATGGGACGTCGAGAAAGGAACAACCGATTGCGCCGCACTGCTCGGCCAGCCAGAGGGTGGTCGCCAGATCCACTGTGGAGTGGTTCATCACCACCTGTCCCGGCACCAGACGCGGTGCGATGGTCGTGAAGATTTCCCGGACGGCTGGTGCATCCTTGAGATAGAGGGAAATCCAGCGGGCTCCTGCGATGGCCTCCGCTGGATCGGAAATCTCTCCCTGAAGGCCTTTCGCTGTGCGATTCCAGGCAGACGCGGACCAACCGCTTTCCAGCAGCCTCGCAAATGCCCGGGAGCCGATGATGCCGAGCCCGAGAACGGCGGCTTTCTCAGAAGGGGAGTGACTCATTTCTGCCTCTGAAGTGCGAGTTCGACGAGCTTGTCGGCCTGCTTGCGGATCTCAGCGATTTTCGCCTCCGTTGGTGCGGCATCCTTTTCCAAGGTCATTTCCGTACGAAGACCGGCGAGTATGTCGCGCATTTCCAGGTAGTTCGGTCGCTCGGAAATCCTTGGCTCCAGCGAAGCGACCGACTCGGTGTAATAATCGGCGATGTCCTCACGCATGATCAACTTCGCCCGCTCCACGGAAAACTGCTTTTCCACAGCCGAGGAGGAAACACTGAGTGCCCGGACCCAGCCGCCGAGTGAAATAAGGTGCGCCAAATCGGCATCCCGCAGGGTGACCAACTCCCGTTCCACGTCCTTCTGGGTGGCGGCCAACTCGACCTTCAGCTGGTCGACCTTCTGATCACGAGCGCATTCCAGCAAGCTCGCAGCGTGGCGGTTGACGCGGTCCCCGGCCCCGAGGGCCTTGCCGTATTTGGTGAGATCCGCAGCCAGTCCCTCGACCTTGTCCATCTGGCCAGACTGCACGATCAGGAATCCATCGGCGATCAGGAAGCCGAGCTCGACGGCCAGATCCGCGCGATCCAATGGCATCCGAGCCCCCTGCTTCTGGGGCAAGGCGACCAAGGTCATCGGTCCCAGCCCCTTCAGGGTGTCGAACAATCTGGCGATCGATGGGGCCGTGAACTCATTGACCGCCAATTCCTCTCGGACGTGCGGATCGTCCACAAGGTCGCTCGGAATCGGATTATCGCCTTTCTGTGGTTCCTGGGCGGTTGCCTGAGTGCAGCAAGCCGCCGCAATCGCTGAAAGCACGCTGATGGGTAATTTCATGCCGTCAGACTGGCACCACCGCGGTCTTTTCGCAATCGGCAATCACGGGACCACGGTGGCTCATTGCAGTTTCCTCAGCAGTTCCTGCTGAGGAAACGTCCCCCTAGGATCAGAGTCCGAGCGAGTCTTCGAGTTCGGTGCGGCTCAGCGAGCGGTCGCCGTTTTTGTTGAATTGGTCGAAACGCTTTGAAGCAGCCTCCTGATCGGCTTCGCCGGTAAGGTACTCGTCCTTGGTCAGTGACCCATCATCATTCTTGTCCTTGGTTTTCAAGACCGCGTTGATGGCCTCGCGTTTGTTCTCCTTCTGCTTTTTCTTCTGTAGCTCGGCCTGCTTGGCCTGTTTGGCTTTTGCGGCATTTTGCTTGTTCTCCTTGGCCTCGACGGC
>JANOBS010000207.1:0-3690 GCA_031411755.1 Luteolibacter sp.
CCGACGAGGTAGAAGATCTTGTCCTGGCCGTCCTTCGTGCGGCCGACGTAATCGGTGAAGCCGACGAACTTGCCGGAGTCTGTGAGGGTGGACTCGAAACGCAGCAGCTTCGCCAACCCTTCGCGGTTGGCATGATCGGTGGCGACGCCTTCCTTGAAGAAGCGGTCGAACTTCTTGTAGAATGACAGGTATTTCTCGGGATCGGACTCGGCCTCCTTCTCGAACATCTTGATCACGCGCTTGCTGATCACGCTGCCCAGTTTCCTCACCAGCGCGCTGTCCTGCATCGACTCGCGGGAAATGTTCAGCGGCAGGTCGGCGCTGTCGATCACCCCCTTGAGGAAGCGCAGCCAGTCCGGAAGAAGTCCCTTTGGATCGGCATCGATGAGGACCTTCTTGCAGTAAAGGGAAACGCCGCCATCGACCTTCGCGAATCCGAGCTTCTCAGGATTCTCGGTCGGCACAAAGACCAGCGCGTTGATCGCGAGCGGCGCATCGGCGCTGAAATGCAGGCGGTAGGCAGGCTCGTCGTAGGCCTTCGCGGTGAATTGGTAAAAGGCCTTGTATTCGTCCTCGGTGATGTCGGACTTGCTCTTCAGCCACAGCGCCTCGACCTCGTTGACTCGCTTGTCATCGAGCAGGATCGGAAAGCCGACGAAGTTGCTGTAGCGCTCGATGAGATGCTTCAGGCGGTAATCGTCGGCATACTCGGTGTATTCCGTCTTCAGCTTCAGGACGATCTTCACGCCGCGCGAAACGCCTTCGGTTTCCTCGATCGTGTAGCCGCTGACGCCATCGCTGGTCCAAACGAGCTGCTCGCCTTCATGGCGCCAAC
Source organism: Luteolibacter sp. (assembly GCA_031411755.1). GTDB lineage: Bacteria > Verrucomicrobiota > Verrucomicrobiia > Verrucomicrobiales > Akkermansiaceae > Luteolibacter. The sequence goes on from JANOBS010000207.1 coordinate 836, forward strand.
TGCGGGTGAAAACCTGCACTTCATCCGCCACCATGAACGCCGAGTAAAAGCCGACGCCGAACTGGCCAATCATGTTGCCCGGCGTGCTGCCGCTTTCCTTCATCGACTGAAGGAAGGACTTCGTGCCGGAGTGGGCGATGGTGCCAAGGTTCTCAACCAGCTCCTCGCGGGTCATGCCGATGCCGTGATCCTGGATCGTAAGGGTCCCGGCCTCCTTGTCGGCGGTGATGCGGATTTCAAGCGGGAGTTCCGCATCGCTGATGTCCTTCTCGGTCCCTTGGAGGTGGCGGAGTTTTTCCAGCGAGTCGGAGGCATTCGACACCAGCTCGCGGAGGAAAATCTCGCGATCCGTGTAGAGTGAGTGGACGACGAGGTCGAGCAGTTGGCGGATCTCCGCCTGGAACGTGTGCTTTTCGAGTGTGGTTTCGCTCATGGGAGGAAGAGGTTGTGGTTGAGGGGCGGGAAGATAGCAACGTCCGCCAATCTGTCAAAACCCGGAAGTGGGTGGGGAAATCCGGCCCGGTGGATTTCTCACCGCCAAGCCGCCAAGTGCGCCAAGCCAAACCGATGAAAGCTCTGGAAAATCGAGTCCTCTGAAACCCATTTGAGTTTCCTTGGCGCACTTGGCGTCTTTGCGGTTCAAATTTCTCCCATTCGTGCGGATCCGCTCAAGTCACCCTCCACGCCCTCGGAAACGGCATGGATGCCATTCAGCCAAAAAGGGCCTCTAACGGTGAGCTTCGCACCTGATCTCAAGCTTGGGTGATACACCGACCTCCATTCTCGTCGATGGATTCTGCCGCAATCTTCAGTACTGTATCGCGAAAGCCAATCAAAGCGGGAGGGACGGATTCGATGCCAAAAAATCCGAAAGCGTAGGGCGGGCCATTCTGATCAATCCCGCCAGTGATCCATGAATCTGCCAGTGCATCAAGATTCCTTCCATGCCATGCAGGCGAACCGCATTGGAGCAAAATCGTGTCGTAGAAATCCTCTTCGCTCATAACCTTCGACCAATCGACAATAACCTGAGCGGCGTCAGCATACTGCATGGTTCTATGCCAAGGGGAACCGCGTCCCGTGCGTTGCGCCATCCACCCGTGCGCTAAGTCAGAAATCTCCGTGACACTCTGGTCTAAATCAACGATCTCTTCGAGCGCAACGACCATGATCTCCTTCGTCCGTGTCACGTGCTCTGAGTAGAACTGCCATCCATGATCATCTTCATCGTGGTAAGCACGGGTGATAACGGCCCCATCGTTCATAACGTGTGACGTCGTCAACGTTGCAGCGTTGGGTGGTTGATCAAATGCCCACATGGCGAATTTCTTTGGCCATAGCAACGTCAAAGTGATGGCACACCCACTAGCGGGAGCCAACGTTGATCGCGGGGTTAGGGTTGAGATCAGATGGAAACATCGAAAACAGAGGGGCTAGTGGGTGTTGCCATGCACGTCGTGTTCGCCTTGGTCTATTAGTTTCGGCGGTCATGCTGGAGTGTCGGCTTCGGCTGGTGACCATGCAAATGAAACGTCTGCACCTCCAATCTCTACAACACGATCAAGGTGCATCATCAGCCCCAAGCCGTGCTCCTGATCCCAAGTGCATCCAAACTGAAGACCCACATAGCCGACGCCGTCCTTGCTCCACGGGTGAATGTGGACGTGGCGCAAATCGATCAACGGCGCTAAATCTTCCTTGGTGGCGACGTCGGGCATCAACGTCTCAAACTCATCACCCAGAAAGGTGCGATACCGAGGGCGCATCTCAGCGTAGTAGGGGCGCAATGCTATCAATACTGCCGAAAAGACCCTCTCACCGTGTGTCAGATGAAATGTCATCGCCTCACGCTGATAATCGGCTGGAGTTCGTGAAACTGAGGGATCGTAGGGCGTAACTGAAAGTGTCGCCTCGTGTCCAAACGAAAGATCAACCGTGCCATCCCACCAATCACAGTCGTCCCAGGTCATCCGAGGAAACGGAGGTAGGTCAAGGTTGTCTGTGTCACTACTCATGTGTCGTGGAATGGGAATTTATTTCTGGCGAACAGTCTTTGTTCGTAGGATCGGAACGTTTGATATCAGCGATTCATTCCCTAGGTTCAGAATGGCTGAATTCCTTGATCTGACAACGAATTTCAAAGGTCGGCGTGTGAAAATCGCTCCCCCCACAGGCCAGACTCCGAGCCGTGACCGCCGCTGATATCACCGAAAAACAGCCCCGCCCGGGCAGCCGATGAAAAGCGGAATCATGCGCTCTTCCCCCCTCTTCGTTTCGAATTTAGTGCTTAGGATCTCGCCCGTCCTTCGTAGCTGTCTTGGCCTTCGAAGCCTTGGCGAAGTGGGCAGCGGAGAGGGATGCTTCATCTTCAAGTTCCCCCGCCTTCGGCACGCGGTTGAAGGCAATCTTGGTGGCGGTGAAGCTGGAACCCTCGCCGGGATTGATGCTGACGGTCATGGCGTCGCGGCCGAAGCGAGTGGTGAAGGTCCATTGGCTCGATCCTTCAAAATTGGGTGGTGCAAATCACAGGGATTTCGGGTAGAAGTGAATCATGAGCACGCTGGCATTGGAAATCGATCGAACCTTACAACAACTGGACGCCACCTCGGCAGCCCGTTTGGAAAAGCTCGTCCGGGATGCTTTGGCGACGGTGAAAACCGAGTGCTCTCAAGAGCCAGACCGGGCGAAACGTCAGGGGTGGTTGAACCGCCTGGACCAACTCCGTGCGAGCGTAGGAACGGGTCAATCAGCCACAAGCACGGAAGCCATTCTGGATGACCTCCGCTTGGATCGAAACTGATGAGCTACTGGGACACATCCTGCCTCATCAAGCTCTACACGCCGGAAGCAGACTC
>JANOBS010000208.1:0-3535 GCA_031411755.1 Luteolibacter sp.
CGCTGTTTATTCCCCCAACCCCAGAGTTAGATCCCCGAATTCCCCCCCGGTTGGATACGAGTCCACAAATAAACCGCAAGGACATGAATTTTGAAAAAGTGGCCGGATAAATGTCCGGAATTTGCTTTTCACCACGAAAAAGGGAGGCTCTTGCCTCCCTAATCCACTCAATCTCAATGGTGCGCACGAGAGGACTCGAACCTCCACAGGGTTGCCCCTACTAGAACCTGAATCTAGCGCGTCTACCAATTCCGCCACGCGCGCAGTTGCTGGCGAACCAGCGGGCGGGAAAACACCATGGCGGACGGCCGATTGCAATCCCTTTTCAAAAGATTTTCGTCGGTCAGACAGATGCATGGGCCAGTCTCGCTTTCGGCGTTGCCATCCGTGCCCCTCAGCCACCACGTTTCACCCATGCAAAAGATCACCCCGCTCGTCATGATTGCCTTCCTCGGGGCGTCGTCCGTGTATTTCTCGGCACGTTCGAAAGGCAATCCGCCGCCCGTGAAGGCCGAGGCTCCGGCCAAGGTGGAGGCCGCTCCCTCCACGGAAGCCAAACCCGAGGCCCCAGCCACCACCGCCGCGAACGAGCCGGTCAAGGCCACTCCCTGGCCGCAGGAGGCCTCCGACATCGCCGCTGATCCGAAGACCGTCTTCGGCTCCCTGCCCAATGGCATGCGCTACCTGATCTACCCGAACAGCGAGCCACCGAAGCGGGTTTCCCTGCGGATGCACATCAACGCCGGATCGCTCATGGAGGCGGACGACCAGCAGGGGCTGGCGCATTTCCTGGAGCACATGGTTTTCAATGGCTCGGAGCACTACAAGGCCGACGAGCTGGTGCCGCGCATGCAGCGCCTCGGGGTGGGCTTCGGCGCGCACGTGAACGCCTTCACCTCCTTCGACCAGACGGTCTACATGCTGGATCTGCCGGAGCTCTCCGATGACGTGCTGGACCTCGGCTTCACCGTCATGCGCGACTTCGGCGATGGGGCCCTGCTCGGGGCCGAGGAGATCGACAAGGAGCGCGGTGTGATCCTTTCGGAAAAGGTCAGCCGTGACTCGGTGCAGTCCCGGATCCAGGAAAAGCAGTTCGAGCAGTTCCTCCCCGGTTCGCTGATCGCGAAGCGTTTCCCGATCGGCAAGGAAGAGATCATTTCCAAGGCCCCGCGCGAGCGCTTCGTGGACTTCTACAAGAGCTACTATGTGCCCTCGCGGATGACCTTCATCGTGGTCGGCGACGTTGACCCGAAGGACATGGAGGCCCGGATCACGGAGGCCTTCAGCTCGATGAGGAATCCCGAGAAGCCCGGAGCCAATCCGGACCTCGGACCGGTGAAGTCCCCCGAAGGACTCGAGACCGCGGTGTTCACGGACAACGAAGTGGACTCCACCGACCTCTCGCTGATGACGGTGCGTCCCTATTCCAAGAAGCCGGACACCATTGAAAACCGGATCGCCGACATGCCGCTCGACCTGGCGAACTCGATGATCGACCGCCGTTTCGAGCGTTTGTCGAAGCGTGAAAACTCTCCGATCGTGGCAGGTTCCGCCTCAAAGGACGCGGTCTTCAACCACGTGGAGCTCGGTGGCATCAGCGTGACGGCGGATGATTCCCGCTGGCAGGAGGCACTGCCAATGCTGGAGCAGGAATTCCGCCGCGCGCTGCTGCATGGCTTCACCGCCAGTGAATTCTCCGAGGCGAAGGCCAATCTCCTGAACGCCTACGAACAGCAGGTGAAGAGCAAGGCCAGCCGCAAGTCTGAGTCGCTGGCGTCCGGGATCGCCCAAACGATCAACGACGACTCGGTCATTTCCACGCCGGAAACCGATCTGGAGATCGCCAAGAAGGGACTGGAGACGATCACGCCGGAAGCCTGCCACGCGGAGTTCAGGAAATTCTGGGGCGATGCCGGCATGCACCTGATCCTGACCACCAAGCAGGCCCCGGAATCCGCCAAAGCTGACCTCGCCGCGATCTATCAGGAGTCGCTCAGCAAACCAGTGGAAGCTCCCGCCGCCTCGCAGTCCGCTGCCTTTGCTTACACCACTTTCGGCACTCCGGGAAAGGTGACGAGCACCAAGCAGGTCGCTGACCTCGGCATCACCCAGCTCGTGCTTTCGAACAACATCCGGGTCAACCTGAAGAAGACCGACTTTGAGAAGAACAACATCCGCCTGCTCGCCCGGATCGGCTCCGGTCAACTGACCCAGCCCGCCGACAAGCCCGGCCTCGAGGCCTTCGCCACGGCCGTCTACGAAGGCGGTGGACTCGGCAAGCATTCGAACGACGAACTCCAACAAATCCTGGCCGGGAAAAACGTCGGCACCTCGCTGAAGATCGGCGAGGACGCCTTCACGCTTTCCGGTCGCACCACTCCGTCCGATCTGGAACTTGAACTCCAGTTGATGTGCGCCTCGCTGACCGATCCCGGTTACCGCGAAGAAGCCCTGTGGCAGTTCCGCAAGGCGCTCCCGACGATGGCCCAGCAGTTGAAGCACTCCCCGGCCGGCCCGCAGACCGAAATCGAGTCCTGGATGCACGGCGGAGATCCACGCTACACCCTGCCACCTGTCGAAAAGCTCGGCACCTACACCATCGCCGATGCGAAGAAGTGGCTCACGCCCGAGCTGGAGAAGGGCTTTGTGGAACTCAGCATCGTCGGTGACTTCGATGCCGACACGCTCATCCCTGCGCTCTTGAAAACCTTCGGCGCACTGCCCAAACGCGCTACCGCTCCGGCCGCGCTCGATGCCGCCCGCAAGGTCAAGTTTCCAAACGCTCCGGCCAGCAAAACCTTCACCTACGACAGCAAGATCCCGCAAGGCATCGCCTCCGTTTACTGGAAGACCGACGGAATGCGTGGCAACACCACCGAGGTCCGCCGACTGAACATCCTGGCCGACATCTATGGTGACCGCCTGCGCAAGGAGATCCGCGAGAAACTCGGCGCCTCCTACAGCCCGGACGCCGGAGTCGGCGGCTCGGACGCGCTCAGCGGCTTCAGCTACCTCGTCGGCCAGAGCGTCAGCAAGCCCGAGGACATCGAGCGACTTGGAACCGTCATGCGCGAGCTGGCCGACAGTCTCGCCAAGGAAGGCGCGACCGAGGATGAATTCGACCGCGCGAAGAAGCCGATCCTTTCCAATCTGGAGAAAAGCCTGCGCGACAACAGCTTCTGGCTCGGCACCGTGATGTCGCAGTGCCAGGAGGATCCGAAGCGGCTCGATCTTTCCCGGAATCGCGATTCCGACTACAAGTCGATCACACTCAAGGAGGTCAACGCACTCGCGAAGAAGTATTTCAGCTCCGCGAACGCGATCCACGTCGCGATCAAGCCCGCGAGCTGACTTCCGCGTTGATCCCGTGGCGATCCTGCGGCATGCCTCCGGTGCATGAGCGACGACATCGGCCCGAACGAGACCCTGGAGGAATTCACGACGATCGAATCGATCTACGTGAGGCATCGGAACGCGCTGATGGTGCGGGGGAATTTCGTCTCGATCTACACCGACTACTACCTCCACCTGATGC
>JANOBS010000209.1:0-10595 GCA_031411755.1 Luteolibacter sp.
GCCGACATCACCTGCGACTGCGACGGCAAGATCGACCGTTTCATCGACAAGGAGGACGTCGCCAAGGTCCTGCCGCTTCACAAGCTGATTCCTGACCAGCCTTACTACGTCGCGGTCTTCCTCGTGGGCGCCTATCAGGAAACCCTCGGCGACCTCCACAACCTCCTCGGCGACACCAACGTCGTCGGCGTCCATCTTGAAAACGGCAAGCCTGTCTATACCCACGAGGTCGAAGGCGACACCGTGGCGGACGTGCTCACCTACGTCGAATACGACCCGAAGGAGCTCGTCACCAAGTTCCGGAACTTCGCGGAGAAGGCAGTCGTCGAAGGCCGCATTTCTCCCAAGGAGCGCCGCGAGATCCTCGACAAGTTCCGCGACGGCCTCGCCGGCTACACCTATTTCGAGAGCTGATCCTCACCTTGGACTGCGGTGGGAAGTGAAACGCCACACCGCTTTGGCATGCGGTGTGGACTGGCATCCTTCTTTCCATCCGCCCATCGTCACCAGCGCCCGACATTCATTGGGTTCGACAGCTTGAGACGATCTGAAACTCTCAAGAAGGCCGTGGCTCGGATCCGCATCCAAAGGCGGTGTGGCACTGCGTTTCCCACCGCACTCCAGGGCCTCACTTCTCCGACGTCACCAGATTGAGCCACTCTGGCGACATCGGTCGGCCCGGTCATTTCACGATTCTCCACTCACCATTTACCAGTCACTCTCCCCCCGTGCCGACGCTGCTTGCCATCGAATCGTCCTGTGACGAAACCGCCGTTTCCATCGTGCGCGGGGAAGTCGGTGCGGCCACGGAGGTGCTGGCTTCAGAGATTTCCTCGCAGATTGAGCTGCACCGGGTTTATGGCGGGGTGGTTCCCGAGCTGGCTTCGCGAAATCATTCCCTGCGACTGAGACCACTGGTCGAGCAGGCCTTGGAACATGCGAAGCTGAAGGTGTCGGACATCGATGCTTTCGCCGCGACGATCGGACCGGGGCTGGCTTCATCCCTCCTGATAGGCAGCACGGCCGCGAAGGCGCTTTCCTGTGCGACGCGAAAGCCCTTCATCGCGATCAACCATCTCGAAGGCCACCTGCTTTCGCCCTTCGTTCATGAGACCCTCGTGCCGCCGCATCTGGCGCTGATCATTTCCGGCGGCCACACGCTGCTGCTGGAGGTGAAGGGACCGGGCAAGTATCAGAAGCTCGGTGGCACCCGCGACGATGCCGCGGGCGAGGCCTACGACAAGGTCGGCAAGATGCTCGGCCTTCCCTATCCCGGCGGCCCGGAGATCGAGAAGATCGCCCGCGAAGGAAATCCCCAGGCCTTCACCTTTCCGCGCTCGATGCTGCACGACCCGCACGACGACTTCTCGTTTTCCGGACTGAAAACCGCCGTGCTTTACACCTTGCAGGACCTCGGTGATCCAGCGGAGGTCATTCAGGATCGGCAGAAAGTCGCGGACCTCGCCGCCTCCTTTCAACAGGCGGTGATTGAAATCCTGGTCGGAAAAACCCTCAGAGCCGCCAGACGTGGCGGGCATCGACTGGTCGCGCTTTCCGGCGGAGTTAGTCTGAATGAGGCCGTTCGGAATGGCTTCGAAGTGGCCGGGAAAAAGCATGGGGTCCGCATCGCCGTGGCCTCGCCCGCGCTTTGCACCGACAACGCCGCGATGATCGCCTTCGCCGGGCTGCTGCGCCACCTCGCAGGCGAAACCTCGCCGCTTGATGCCGACATCGATCCCAATTTACGGCTCGCCTGAACTCAGAAAGTCGGGTTTCCTTCGCCCAAAGTCATGGCCTACCGCGCATTCGTTTTCGATTTCGATGGCACTCTCGCCGACACGCTTGAGGAGTCCCGCCGCATCTACAATTTCATGGCCCCGGACTACCGGTTGCGCCAGGTCGAGCAGGAGGAGCTCCAGCACCTTCGGCATCTTTCCCTGAAGGAGCTTCTGAACCACCTCGACATCCCGAAGCGTCGCGTCCCCGCACTGATCGGTCGCGGCACGGCGCTGATGCGGGGAAACATTTCCCAGCTTCAACTCATCGCCGGCATGGGAGAGGTGCTGCCTGCCCTGCGTGCCAGGGCCTCCAGCTTCGGGGTCCTGACCTCGAACGCCACTGCCAATGTCGATCTCTTCCTCCGAGCCCACGGGCTGCGCGAGCACTTCGATTTCATTTCCTCCACCTCGAAGCTGACGGGCAAGGCCAAGCACCTGAAGGCGATCCGAAAGACCTTTTCCCTGAATCCCGAGGAAATGATCTACATCGGCGATGAAATCCGGGACGTCAAAGCCTCGAAGAAGGCCGGTGTTCCCGTGGCGGCAGTCACTTGGGGGTTCAACTCCCACGAGTCGCTCGCGAACGAGAACCCGGAGCACCTGCTGACCCATCCGTCTCAGTTCCTGGACCTCAGTCACCCCTGGTGATCGACCGCGAGCACGGTTGACAGAACCCGCGCGTGACGAGCAACCTCGCGACATGACGGAACCGACTTCGCCCACCCCTGTGGACCCTCACGAACCAGAGAGCCACGTCGCCCCGACGACCGAGGCCACCATGGCTGCAGCTCCGTTGTCTCCCGCGATTCTGGTGCTTGGCTTCATCGTGATGATGCTTCTGGGCGTTCTCATCGCCCAGAATCTCAGGAGCAAGGGCGGACAGGGCACGGATGATCCCGCCTTGCTTCAGATTCGCGCCGAGTATGAAGCCCGCCGAGCCGACATCGAGCGCCAGCGTGCCGAAGCCGGGCTTGCACCGCTTGCCAGTTCAACCTCCGGAGAAACCGCCGACCAGATCGCGGCGCGATTGAAAAAGGACGCCGACCTCCTCGCCGCGACCAGCAGCCAGCTTCAGTCGATGCTGGCTCAGACCAACAGCCTTCTTTCCGCGAAGAACTCCGAGCTTCTTACCTCCGAGCAAGCCCGTCAGTCGCTGGTGAATCAGATCGCGAAGTACCAGGCGGATCTGAATCACGCGCTGGTCGATGGTTCCACGGCTGATTTGTTGAGGCGTCAGCTCGCCGAGATTTCCGCCAAGCGTGACGCGATACTGGCAGAACTTGAGACCACCCGCGCGAAACTGGCCGAGGCCGGAACCCGGCCGTCGAGCGAAGCCGTCGCCGACCTCCAGCGTCGTCTGGACGAGGCCTCTCGCGCCAAGGGCTTTTTCGAAACCCAAGTGATGGACCTGAAGGCCAAGGTTGCCGAGTTGGAATCGAAACTGCGCAGCCAGAATCTCTTCGCCAAAAACGAGGGTGAACTTCTTCCGACCGCCGTGGAATTGTTCCGCAGCCTGCGCCTGTTGGAGAACCAGCCTGACAGCGAAATCAGCGCGGCCTACAGCGGCTTTGGCGTGAACCTAGGTGCGAACGTCGTCCGCAAGCTCACTTTCCCAACTGGGTCCAGCGTGCCGGCCCCCGAGGATGAAACGGCGATCCGCAACCTGCCCGGCACCCTTCCTGACGAAGGGCTGATCCTGGTCGTCGGCTACGCTTCGGAAACCGGCAACGTGGATACCAACCAGACGCTCTCCTCAGATCGTGCCACCGCAGTCGCGAAGACCCTCGATGCCGCGAAGCTTCCAAACCAGAAAGTCCAGGCGGTCTATCTAGGCCAGACCGACCGCTTCGGCAGCAAGTTCCCCGAGCGCAACCAGCTCTGCGAAATCTGGCAAGTCCGGCCGAGGAAGTGATCAGAGCTTCTTCAGCAGGATCTTCCGATACTCGATCTTCATCGGCGGGCCGACGTGAACCTGCACGCCGAGTAGTCCTTTCAAGCATCGCTTTTCCGGATCGTCATCGACGACCTCCGCCATCAGCACGCCGTTGGTGAAATGCTGGAGGTGATTGCCCTTGGCGATGATGTGAACCTGGTTCCAATCTTCCTTGAGCACCTTCTTCTGAAGCTCGGCCCGATCGCCCAGCACTCGTACGATTTCCGGCTTTGAGCCCGGCTTGAGGATCACGCTCTGGCCGCGATAGGCGAGAAATTCACGACCGCGCTCCTCGTAATTCTGGCCGCTCCACTGGTCCTTGCCGTCGATGTCGGCCTGATAGCCAGCCATCGCCCACTTCGGATCCGGCAGCTCGATGCTGCGGTAGTTGATGCCGCTGTTCCCCTGCGCGGAGACCCGGTATTCCAACTTCAGCTCGAAGTCCGCCACCTCACCGCCGCGCCAGATGATGAACGTGTTTCGCTTCAACAAGGTCTCCGGCTTCACTTCTCCGACCAGCACGCCATTCTCCGCACGCCAGTAAACGGGATTCCCGTCCCAGTCCTTGAGCGTGCCATCGAAGATCGGGACGAAGCCTTCCGTGTCTTTTGGCTTCTCCTCGCCGACGCAAAGCGCGGTGGTGAGGCCGAAAAGGGAACCAAGAAGGAAGCGTCGCGTCATGATGGGAGGCTAGGACAATCCACCGCCGATCACAAGATCCACGAATCAGACCAGCCCTCTTGCCCGCGCCTCGGGCATCGGAACGGCCTTCGCCTGACAGACCTGACGCCAGCCGGGGAAGTTCCACTTGTTGGGAAAGCCACGACATTGCTCGGGCTTCACCGCGTGGATGCGGCAGGAATCGCCGTCGAGCATGATGCACTCGTGATTGTCCTTTTCGATCAGGGAAAGCCCCTGGCGATTGGTGCGCAGCCGAGTGAACCGAGTGAGGAACTCCGATTCTGTTAGACCGAGGTGCTCGACAATGAGTGGGATCTCATCCTCCTCCAGCCGCACGTCACCCGGCCACTTGCAACAGGCGGTGCAGCGGTCGCAGGCGTAGAAAACCTCCGGATCGAGGAGGACGTCACGGTTTCCAGGGCTGCCAGACATGAAGAATTGCGGATTGGCGATTTCGGATTGCGGATTGAAGAATCCTCTTCCTGAAAACTTAAACCTGAACACTCGAAACTCTCTTATTCGAGCTGCTTGTAGTAATAGTTGATCTTGTTCTGGAAAGCGCGCCACTTGCTGCCAGGACGGCCGTTGTCGAGGAGGAACCACGGGCAATTCTTGTTCTCCGGATGGCAGCCATGACGGGGCCAGTGATAATGTGGCACGACGTTGCTGAGCGGAATGCCGTTCTGCTTCATCAGGTAGGCGGTGAGCTTGGCTGTGCGTTCGAGCGTGGCCTCGCGGCTGTTGCCTCGGTTCTCGCACATCTCAATGCCGATGGAGTAATTGTTTCCGGGCCCATCAAAGTCCGCGTGCTCGCCCTGCTCGCTGGTGGGCATATGCTGGATGGCGACCTTTTGATCGACAGTGAAATGCCAGATGAGGAAGCCGATGCGGTTGCCACCCCGGCGTTTCGTGGCTCGCAACGCGCCGTTCTTCAGGGCCTGGGCGTGCTTCGCAGCATCGGCCGTCCAGTTCTGGGTGCTGTGGATCGTGATGTAGCGAGGACGCATCGGTCGGACCACCCTCCGGCCCATCGTGCCTTTCGGAACCATGTCCTGCCTGACGTTGATCTGGCGATAGAAGCTGGAGGAGGAAATGCCGCTTCCCGAAGAGGATCCCCCCGTGGTGACAAGGGTGTTTCCGGAAGAGCTGCTGGAATAGGAGCCGCCGGACGAGGTGCCACCCCGGTTCCAGGTGTTGACGATGGTGTCCGAGCCGCCACCGGGTGGTCCGATCTGGCGGCAACTGCTCGCGAGGATGGCGAGCAAGACGATGGGAAACAGCAACGCGGGTGAACGCATGGCGGCAGCGTAGCAGACTGTTCGGAAAGGTGAATGGAAAAGGCGAGGGCGCGGAAGACGACTTTTATCCGGGGCTGGCTTGCTCCGCGCGGATTCCGGTGTATGCCTGCCGCGTGTCCCGATCGGCCGATGGTGCGCATGCCTGGCTGCGACGGGCTGTGACGCAGCCTGATTTCGCGAAACGCCTGGTCCCACTGGCCAAAGGCGAGTGCGAGGTCGTGCTCGAACACGCCGGCGAGGCCTCGCACGCCTGGCTCTGCGCAGTGGCGGTGGAGGCAGCGAAGGATCACAAGAAACGCCGCGTTTGGTTGGTGTCCGATCTGCCAAGGCACCGCGAACGTCTGGCGAGCGAGCTGGAATTGTGGGGGGTGCCCACCTTGGTGCTGCCGGAAGCCCCTGCGGAAATGACCGATGGCACGATCGCCGATCCCGAGTCGGCAGCAGAATGGTTCACGGTGCTGGAGGCGATCGCGCGACAGGATTCGTTCGTCGTGATCTGCGGCAGCGAGTCGTTCGAGGCCGCCGCGCCATCTCCGGGCGCGATGAAGGATTCACGCACCCAGCTGAAGCCCGGACAAACTCTCGACCCGCAGGCGCTGGCAAAGTCGCTGGCGGATCACGGTTACGAACGCGTGCCGACGGTGGCCGGTCGCGGGCAATTCGCCGTGCGTGGCGGAATCGTGGATCTCTTTGCCTGGCAGGCGGCGAAACCGCTCAGGCTGGAGTTCTTCGACACCGAACTCGAGTCGATGCGCGAGTTCGATCTCAACTCGCAGGCCTCCACCCAAAAGCTGACACAGGCCGAGCTACTCCTCGCGGAGCCGGCCTCGGTGGCGACGGTGGCGGACTATCGGAAGAAGTCAGACCTGCTGGTGGCCATCGGCGTGATCGAAGCGAAGCACCCCGATGTGCGGATCCTCGAAGGACCGGCGGATCTCGATGGTGAGGAGGACTTTTCCACGGCCTGTTTCAGCAGTCCGATGGGCGTGTTCGATGCCGGGGACTTCGTGCTGGAGCAATCGCGACGTGACGGCTTTTTCAAACAGCTCAACGAGTGGCAGCGCGAGAAGTGGGACGTGGCGATCGTGTTCTCGAACCAAGGCGAGGAGGAGCGTTTCACCGATCTGGCGGGAAAGGATCTGAAGCGTGATCTCGGGCTGTTACCGATGCGCGGCGAACTGCTCGCAGGCTTCACGGTGCCGGCCTTGAAATTGGCGGTGCTGTCGTCTTCGGAATTATTCGGACGCTACCGGACGCCAGGCATGGCGCGGCGTTCGACGCTGGAACGTGCACGCGCGACCATTGCCCGAGCGACCATCGATGAAATGTCCGAGGGCGATCTCGTGGTGCACTACGAGTACGGCATCGGCCGCTTCCGCGGCATTCATCCGGGCGATGATGGCGAGGAGCTCTCGATCGAATACGACGGCGGCTCGATCCTCAGCGTTCCCCTCGAACAAGCCCACCTTGTCGGAAAATACGTCGGCCTCGGCGGCAGGACGCCCGATCTCAACAAGCTCGGCGGCAACGCCTGGAAGAACGCCCGCAAGTCGGCTGAGAAATCGATCCTCGATTACGCCGCGCAGTTGCTCCGCGTGCAGGCGGAGCGCGAAGGGCAATCCGGTCACGCGCACCCGGCGGATTCCCGATGGATGTTCGAGTTTGAAAATTCCTTCCACTACACCGAGACCGTCGATCAGCGGCGTGCCATCGAGGAGTCGAAGCTCGACATGGAATCGTCGAAGCCAATGGATCGGCTGATCTGCGGCGACGTGGGATTCGGAAAAACCGAAGTCGCCATCCGCGCAGCCTTCAAGGCAGTCACCGGCGGCAAGCAAGTCGCCATCCTCGTGCCGACCACCGTGCTCGCCGAGCAGCATTGGAGGACCTTCCGCGAACGAATGTCCGACTACCCGGTGCGGGTGGATTTGATGAATCGCTTCCGCACGCCATCGGAAATCCGGGACACACTGAAGGGCTTGGAAGATGGCTCGGTGGACATTGTCATCGGCACGCACCGGCTGACTTCGGGCGATGTGCGTTTCAAGGATCTCGGGCTGGTCGTGGTCGATGAGGAGCAGCGCTTCGGGGTGAAGCATAAGGAGAAATTCAAGGAGCTCTTCCGCCAGGTGGATGTGATGACGCTCTCCGCCACCCCGATTCCGCGCACGCTTTACATGGCGCTCATGGGAGCTCGCGACATGTCGACGATCGAGACTCCCCCACCCAACCGCGTGCCGGTTTCCACCAGTGTCTGTGCCTACGACGAGCGAATCATCCGCGATGCCATCAAGCGCGAGATGAAACGCGGTGGGCAGGTCTTTTTCCTGCACAACCGCGTGAAGACGATCGAGATGATGGCTGGAAAATTGCGGGAGCTCGTTCCCGAAGCGCGGGTCATCGTCGGCCACGGCCAGATGGACAAGGACGACCTCGAACAGGTCATGCACACCTTCGTCCACGGCGAGGCGGACGTGCTGCTGGCCACCACCATCATCGAGACCGGCATCGACATCCCGAATGCCAACACGATCCTCATCGACCGTGCCGACCGCTTCGGCCTCGCCGATCTCTACCAGCTTCGCGGTCGGGTTGGTCGGGCCGGGGAAAAGGCCTACGCCATCCTGCTGCTGCCGCGCGACATGATGACCGCTGGCGATGCCCGCAAGCGCATCCACGCGATCAAGCAATACACGGCCCTCGGCTCTGGTTTCAAAATCGCCATGCGCGACCTTGAGATCCGGGGTGCGGGAAATCTGTTAGGCACGAAACAATCCGGCCACATCGCACAGATCGGCTTCGACCTCTACTGCCAGCTTCTCCGCCAATCGGTGGACCGGCTCAAGGGTCGCAAGCAGGTCGTGCGTGGCGACTCCGCCTTCAAGTGCGACTTCGTTTCCCTCAGCGAAACCGCCTTCAGCCGCGAGGACGATCACACCTCGATCCCCGCCTATCTTCCGGCGAACTGGCTGGAGGAAACCAAGCTGCGCATCTCCGCCTTCCGGGAAATTTCCGAAGCGCTCACCGAGAAACAGGTCATCGCCCTGGAGGCCTCCTGGCGCGACCGCTTCGGCCGCTTGCCGGAACCGGCGGAAAACCTCGTTCGCATCGCCCGCATCAAGGCCCTCGCCGCCGCGAAAGGCATCGCCACCGTCGAGATTCAGGCCCAGCGGCTCATGCTCCACCGCAATGGCGACTACATCCTGCTCGAAGGAAAGCGCTTTCCGAGACTCACGAATGACAAGCCACTCGCGAAGCTGATCGAGGTCGAGGAAATGCTGCGGCTTTTGTGAAACATGGAAACCGTGGATCGACACGCTACTGTCGTGCAGTTAGACATGCTGTGAATGATGATCCATTGTCCAAAATGTAAATCCGAACGGATCCAGTCGCTCGGCAGGAAATTTCCCATTTATCCGGCGGGCTGTGTCAGTCTGATCGGATTTCCACTGTCTTTCTTCCACCAAGGGCAAACTCCCTATCAATTCCGCTGCGAAGCCTGCGGCCGAGAATTCACGAAGCGAACCGGACTAGCGAAGATCAATCTGGCTCTGTTGATACTGATTTTGATGATTTTTCTAATATTGATGCTTTCCTCCATTTTCCAATGAAACGACTCCTCCTCGCCCTCCCGCTGATCGGACTCGCTTTCGCTGGCACCGAGCTCGAACTCACGACGCCCACCGGTGTCCTCCACGGCACGCTCGAATCCCCCGCGACGCCGGACAAATCGGTCTGCGTCCTCATCCTCGCCGGGTCCGGCCCCACCGACCGCGATGGCAATTCCCTCGGCCTGCCGGGAAAGAATGACTCGCTGAAGAAAGTGGCTGAGGACCTCGCTCATCGCGACATCGCTTCGCTGCGAATCGACAAGCGCGGGATCGGAGCCAGCAAGGCCGCCGGACCGAAGGAGGAGAACCTGCGTTTCGACACCTATGTCGAGGATGCCGTGGCCTGGATCGAGTTCCTGCAGGGGCCGCAAGGCTTCAAGAAAGTCATCGTCCTCGGCCACAGCGAGGGCGCGCTGATCGGGTTGGTCGCCGCCGTGAAAAAGCCGGTGGCTGGCTACATCTCCCTCGCCGGCACCTCCCGCCGGGCCTCGGTGCTGCTGCGCGAACAACTCGCCACCAAGCTAACCCCGGAGCTGATCACCGAGTCCAACGTCATCCTGCAGCAACTGGATCAGGGGACACCTGTCAAAAAGGTCTCGAACGCCCTCGACCCGCTGTTCCGAAAAAGCGTCCAGCCCTACCTGATTTCCTGGTTCAGATACTCACCGACCGAGGAAATCGCCAAGCTGACCTGTCCCTGCCTCATTGTCCAGGGAACGACCGACATCCAGATCCCGCTCGCGGACGCAGAGGCCCTCCATGCCGCCCGCTCCGGGTCGAAGCTTGTGAAAATCGAGGGCATGAACCACGTCCTGAAAAAGGTCCCCTCGGACCAAACGGCCCAGATTTCCTCCTATTCCGATCCGGATCTGCCGCTCCATCCCGAGTTGATGGCACCAATTTCCCAGTTGATCCGGGAAAGCCGTGGCCTATCCACCCCGTAGAGACCTGCCACTCCCCGCTTGCAATCGGCGAGAGGGGAAAAGACACTCTTCCAGTCGTCCCAACGATTATCGGCCTTTTTCCCGGGTCGCCCCCATTTCCATGAAGCTCCGTCCCATCCTCGCCACTGCGTGCCTTGTCGCCGCTGCCCACGCCGAGCCGCAGCCATTGCCGGTGCCCCAGCCCTCGGCCGGCCCCACCAGGCCATCCGGACCGATTGAGGTCAACGGCATCGCGGCCAAGGTCAACGGTCGCGTGGTAACCAAGAACCAGGTTTCCTTCATGCTGGCGCCGATCTACGCCCAGCTCGCCACGCAGTTCCCACGGCGCGGACCGGAGTTCGAGCGCATCT
>JANOBS010000210.1:0-2603 GCA_031411755.1 Luteolibacter sp.
TTGCAGATCAGATAGACCGGCTTGGTGTTGTTTGGCGGGATGAAGGTCCACTTCATGCCGGTCGGGAAACCTGCACCGCCACGACCGCGGAGGCCGGACTTCTTGACTTCCTCGGTGATCGCCTTCGGTTCCATCGTCAGCGCCTTGCGGAGCTGGTCGTAGCCTCCATCGGCCACGTAGGTTTCGATGGAGGGATCCCAGCCGACACGATCGACGTTCTTGAAGATCAGGCGGTATTCGCGGGGATCGGGCTGCTTGGAGTAGGTGATCATCGGTGCGGCGGGCGGAGTATGGTCAAGATTTCAGGCTTCGCAAAACCCGATTTGGGAAAGTTCAAGGTTCGGTGGGGATACCCTTGAGGATGAGGCCGTGTGGAACGAAGCGTTGGAAATCCTTGAGGTTTCGCGTGGCGACGGGTTCCCTTTTCAACAGGGCTGCCGCAGCGATCATGCAGTCGGCATGGGAGCCACGACGGCGTCCGGTGAGGTGGAAAAGACGGGACGCGAGTTCCGCCTGCTCCTCATCGAAGGGGCGGATGCCGCCCTGAAGGATGGCGCGCACGGCATCCTTCTGCGCATGCGAGTGGGGGCCGTTGAGAAACTCGGACCAGGCGATGCTTGAAGCGGTGAGTATCTCGCCCTGCTCCAGCCAGCTTCGAATCAGCGCCACCTGAGGGGAGTGGGCGGTGACCAGGTCGATGAGGATGTTGGTGTCGAGATGGATCACGATTCCCACCAGTAGCGTTTGGCCTGACGTTCGGCAGCCACGTTGACGCGGAACTCGGCGGCATCCTCAGCCACCAGTCCTCCGCCGTCCTGAAGCCAATCCAGAGCCTCCAAGGGCGATGGGGCGGCACTTTCCAGGTCCGAACGTTGTTTGAGCTCACGGACAGCACGGCGAATCACCTCGGCCTTCGAGGTGTCCCATTTCTTGCTCAATTCCCCGAGGGCATTGAGGGTTCCGCTGTCCAGAGCCATGCTGGTGCGGGTCAGGCGGTAATTGGTCTCACTCATGAGGTAATGAGTGTGGTAATCGCGGGTTTCAGGCAAGAAAAAAATCAGGCTTTCCCGTATTGATCGAGAAGCCCGGAAGCCTTGTCGGTCGTGATTCCCTCATGAAAGTCGTCGTTCACCATGCAGACCGGAGCGGTACCGCAGGAGGCGAGGCACTCGGCGAACTCGACCGAGTAGGTGCCGCACGGGGAGACGGCGATCGGATGATGATGGGAGTCCGAGTGGCTGCGGTCGATACCGGTCAGTTCGCAGATTTTCTCCATCAGCTCGTAGGAGCCGCCCATCGCGCAGGATAGCGTGCGGCAGATGCGGAAGTGGAACTTGCCGGGAGCGGACTGACGGAAGCCGGGGTAAAATGTGACGACTTCAGCCACCTTGATCGGCTCGATGCCCAGACATCCAGCGACCCAATCGATCGCTTCCGCTGAGAGAAAGCCGTGACGGTGCTGGATGAAGTGCAGCAGCGGAAGAACGGCGGAGCGCTTCTGGTTGTCAGGAAACTGAGCGAGGCGCTTCGTGGCTTCGGCCTCAAGTTCCGGCGTGACGGCGAAGGGCGGGAAGAACTTCGAGCCGGGAGTTTCCGGTGAGGCGACGAGGTCTTCGACAGTGGAATGGGACATTGGAAGAGGTTGTTAGTGAATGGTTAGTGGTTATTGGTGGAAGACGGGAATGTGAACAGCCAGAGGCCACTACCATTTACGATTCACCATTTACCATTTACAGCTTCTGCTCACCGGTCGCACTCGCCCATGACGAAATCGAGGGAGCCGAGGATGGCCGGGATGTCGGAGACCATGTGGCCGGGAAGGAGCTTCGAGATCAGGGAAAGATTGCAGAAGGAGGGGCTGCGGATCTTCAGGCGATGCGGGACACCGCCGCCGGTGGAGTGGATGTAGAAGCCGAGCTCGCCCTTGGGGTTTTCCGCGCCGAAATAGACTTCGCCCTTCGGAGCATCGATGCCCTGGGTGGAGACGATGAAGTGGTGAATGAGCTCCTCCATCGACATCATGACCTTCTCCTTGTTCTGGAGCATGTTCTTCGGGTCGGCGAGGTTCACCGGACCGGCGGGCATGGTGTCGAGCACCTGGCGGCAAATCTTGATCGACTGGCGCATTTCCTCCATGCGGACCTGGTAGCGGGCATAGCAGTCGCCCTCCTCGGCGATCGGGATGTCGAACTCGTATTGCTCGTAGCCGAGATACGGGTTGTCCTTGCGAAGGTCGCGGGTGGCTCCGGAGGCGCGGAGGTTCGGTCCGGTGAGGCCCCAATCGATGGCGACGTTCTTGCCGATCACCCCGATGTCGCACATGCGGTCACGGAAGATCTTGTTGTTGTTGAGCAGCTTGCCGCACTCGTCGATGGTGACGGAGCACTCGTCGAGGAAGGTACGGACGGCCTGTTCGAAGCCCGGCGGCATGTCGCGGAGCTGGCCGCCGACGCGGGTGTAGGAGGTGGTGAAGCGAGCGCCGGTGAGCTGTTCGCAAAGATTGTAGACCTTTTCGCGCTCGGTGAAGGTGTAGAGGAACACGGTCATCGCGCCGACGTCCATGGCGCAAACGCCGACCCCGAGCATGTGCGAGGAAATGCGGG
>JANOBS010000211.1:0-7226 GCA_031411755.1 Luteolibacter sp.
GGCGAGTAGCGGAGACGACCATCACTGCCGGTGCGGATGATGGAGGCCTCGGAGGCAAGGTCGGATGGCAGAGGTTGCATACAGGGGTATGTATGCTGGTAATGCCGGGGAAAGGATAGTGGCCGACGGTAGACCGCTTACACAGCAACTCGGCAGCTCCGATTTCGGGGCTTCGGCAGGGACTTCGTGGGATCTGAATTCGGGCAGCGTGCCGTGGAGTCGCCAGGCGAGCACGAGGGCCGTGGTGAAGGCGAGACCGCGTTGCACGCGCTTCAGGGTCATCGGCGTCAGCTTGGCCCGGAAGCGATGGAACTGATGCTGGGCCAGCCAGAGCAGCGGCACGGTGCCGAGCCCGAAGGCGACGGTGAACTCCGCGCCTTTCGCCGCTGACCCCGCGAGCATGGCGGCGGCGAAGACGACGTAAAGCGGACCGCAGGGCAGGAATGGTGTGAGCAGGCCCATCGCCGAGGCCCCGGCAAAGGCGGAGAGACGGCAGGCCTTGAAGCGCGCCCGGGCAGTCAGGCGGTTGAGGATCGCCGGACGCGGGATGCGCTTGTCGAGACCCGTCGCCATGATGAGCAGCACCAGCACGAGCGCCCACGGAAGCAACACGGCGGGCGAGCCGAAGAACCATTTCAAGGGCTGCTGGCCCAGCGCTCCGCAGATCGCGCCGATGACGCCATAGGAAAGCAGTCGGGTCGCATGGTAGAGCGAAGCGGCGGTGAGTCGTTCCCCCTCGGACTTCGCCAAGGTGCCGACCCCACAGGCGATGGGTCCACACATGCCCGCGCAATGCAGGCTGGTGGCGGCACCGGTGATGAGGGCGACTAGGGTGGTCATGGCATGGAGGGTAAATCGTGAATGGTAGGTGGTGATTGGAAGGAATCCCCTCCAACCTCTACCTCCTCACCTCCACCTGCTGCGGCGAGTTCTTCACGGCGATGGTGATGAGCGTCGACCACGCGCCGAGCAGCAGCACGAAGGCGAGCACGACGAGCAGCCAGGGATGGCGGATCAGGAAGCCGGGACGGGATTCGATGGAGTTGGTGTTCATGGTCGTGAGTGATGGGTTCATTCGTGTTCCTTTTCGTGATGTTCCTCATGCGACTCCGCTTTCTCTGCTTCCTCGTGGAGGAGGATCGGATTCGGGCCGAGGAACTTGACGGTTTCGGTGAGGGTGATGTTGCCGGGCTCACCGTGGATCTCGATCGCCAGGTCGCGCTGGCCCTGGTAGGCCTTGGCGCGGGCGATGACGACACAGGAGCGGCTGAGTTCGCCAAGGGGAGCAACGACGAACGATTGATCCGCGCCGCTGAGCTCGAAGCCCTCCGGAGTGTCGTTGCCCAGGCGGATCGTGAAGGTCGCGGTCTGGTTGCGTTTGTTCAGCACTCGGATCTGATAGATGTTCCGCACCGAGGTGGCATCGGAGACGAAGGGTGTGCCTTCCAGGCGGGCGACTGTCGCCGAGTAGGGGCGGGCCTTGGTGGCGACCGTGAGCCCCAGTGCACTGAGGCCGAGCAAGGCCAGCGCGGCATAGGCGTAGATGCGCGGGCGAAGGATCCGCCGTGTTCTGCGGGCGAGGCCGTTGAGCGAATCGTAACGGACCAGACCCTTCGGGCGGCCGACCTTGGTCATGATATCATCGCAGGCATCGACGCAGGCGGCGCAGCCGATGCATTCAAGCTGCAGGCCGTTGCGGATGTCGATCCCGGTCGGGCAGACATGGACGCAGCGGCGGCAGTCGATGCAGTCGCCCTCCGCCTTGCCCTTCGCGCCGCGCGGCTCACCACGGGTTTCATCGTAGCCGATGATGATGGTGTCATCGTCCGTCAGCGCGCTCTGCAGGCGGCCATAGGGACACATGATGATGCAGAACTGCTCACGGAACCATCCGAAGCAGAACCACAGCACACCTGTGAGGAAGGCGACCACGCCGAACGCCGTGGCATGCGCCAGCGGACTCTGGTGCATGAACGAGTAGAGCCTTGGCAGCGAGACGAAGTAGGAAATGAAAACGTGGGCGATGAGAGCGGCACAGACGATGAACAGCAGATGCTTGGTCACACGCTTGAAAAGTTTCCCCACCGTCCAGGGTGCGGATTCCAGCAGGCGACGCGCAGGAGCATCACCTTCGATGATGCGTTCAATCCGACGGAATACATGCTCAAGAAAGACGGTGTAGGGACAAACCCATCCGCACCATAGGCGACCCAGCAGCGAGGTGGCGAAGAACAGCGCGAATCCGAGCCCGGTGACCGCGAAAAACATCACCCACAAGTCCTGCGGCACCAGCGTCAGACCAAAGAGGTGGAACTGGCGGAACTCCACATCGAAGAACACCGCCGGGTGGTCGTTGATCTTCACCCACGGCAGCACCGCATACACCGCGATCAGCAGCAGGCCAAACACCCGCCGGGCAAAGCTCCACTTTCCCGCCACATCCGCAGGCTGCAGCTTGTAGTGCGATCCGTCGGCATTGATGGTGGTCACCGAAACAAGATTCGGGCGCTTGGGAGGGGTGGAGGGCATCGAGTGATGACAATCTGCTCCACGCGACCGGATCCTGCTGCGCATCGCTTGTCAGAGGATGCGCGGCACTTGCGCGGAGGTTCCGCCTCAGTTTGTGCCGGGTGCCGCGTAGGCTTTGAAATCGTCGGGCACCTTTGAGATGATGTAGGCCGTGGTTTCTGCGATCTGCTTCGGGGAAAGCGTCTGGCCCCATGGCTGCATCTTCGCGCCGTTGTGACCCGCGCTTTCGGGCGGGGTGCCGGCGTTGATCAGCTTGAAGAGGTCCATCGGCTTGCCGCCGTATTTCCACTGGTGGTCGTTCAGCGGCAGTCCGGGGAGCGGGATCTTGGTTCCCGAAACATCCATGGTCGCGCTGAGATCGGCTCCGTGGCAGGCAGTGCAGTTGGTGGTGAAGGTGGCCTGGCCGGCGGCGACGATCGAGGAATCGGCCGCCCAGACGTTGACGAGTTTGCTGTCATCGATCGAGGCGAGGGCCTTCACCAGATCCTCCTGGCGGGCCTTCTCGACGACTACGAGAGCCTCCTGGACGATCTCATGATCGGTCTTCAGGAGGTTCGTGTGATAGTAGACGGTCCAGTAAATGACGGTGAAGACGACGGCTCCGTAGAAGGTGAAGAGCCACCAGTTCGGGAGCTTCTGATCGTATTCCTGGATGCCGTCGAATTCGTGCGGACGGAGAACGACCTCGCCCTTTTCCCGGGCATAGTCGCCGGTTTTCGGTCCGGAGTGGTTGGAGTCTGACATGGTGATGAAGGGTTCAGGGATTTTTGTTAGGCTCCTCAAGTGGCAGCGAGGCAAGGTGCTCGCGCTCGCCCTGCTTCATCCGCAAGGCCCGGATGGTGGCGATGACGAACACGCCGAAGATCAGGACGAAGGACATCACCGGGATGATGGCGGTCCATTGCTCGTGGGAAACGCGGTGGAACATGGCGGTGCGGAGTTCGTCGGGTTAGTGGGCCTGAGTGGTCGCAGCCGGCACCTCCGGCTTGCGGTGCGAGTCGGGATCCAACATCGAAGGCTCGGCAGGCTGGTCCTTTTTCACCTCACGATAGGCGCCGATCTTCTGGAGATAGGCCGTGAGGGCGACGAACTTGCTGGCGGCAAGCTGATCGCGGAGGGCGAGCCCCTGGAGCTCCGGCTTGTCCGGCAGATAGACCTTGGCCGCGATGAGCGAGTCGGCGATTTCCAGCGCCTGGACCTGGGCCATGTCGAGGATCTCGTCATTCTTCATGGCGGGCCATGGCACGCCGAGACGGACCTGGGCGGCGATCTTTCCGGGAAGGGCCTTGATGTCCGCCTTGTCCTCAAACAACCAAGGGTAGGCAGGCATGTTCGAACCCGGCGAGGTCTGGCGCGGATTCAGGAAATGGTTGAAGTGCCAGTCGTTGCCACGCTTGCCGGAGCGCATGTATTTCGCGCCTTGGACAAGATCGCCGCCTTCGCGGGCAAGGTCCGGACCGGTGCGCTTCGAGCCCCACTGGTACGGATGATCGTAGATCGATTCGCCAAGGTGCGAGTAGTCATCGACCTTTCCGGCCCGGCCGTAGCGCATGACGTCGGGCTGCAAGGTCCGGATCATTTGCGAGTGGCAGTTGTAGCAACCTTCCGCGACGTAGAGATCGCGACCGGCGAGCTCCAGCGGCGTGTAGAGTTCCTGAAGGCGTCCTTCGATGTTCTTATCGCGGTTCACCACCAGCGAGGGGATGATCTGCGAGGCACCGCCGATGGCGACGGCGATGAACACCAGCACGGTGAACGGGATGTAGTTTTCCAAGAGGCTGTCGTGCCAGCGCGCCCATCCGCCGTTCGACTTGCGGAAGGCACTGACACCCTTGAACCCGAGGGCGATGGCGATGATCAATGCCGCCTTGTCGGCATGCGGTGGCAGGAAGAACCAGAGGATGGTGAACGCGATGCCAAGCAAGATGTGGGCGATCGGGTCACTGATCAGTGTCTCACCGAGGGTCATGCGGTCCTTGCGTGTCCGTTCCAGAACAACGACCTCTACGGTGTCATTGGTGGCGACGCCGGACCGTGCGGTTTTCCAAATATTGAACGCGCAGAGTCCGAAGCCGATCAGGTAGAAGAAACCTCCCACAGAGCGCAGGAAGTAGAAGATGTGGATGCTCTCCAAGGTCTCCACGAACTTGTATTTCAGCGTGGCACCACCGGGGTTGGCTTCACCCAGCATCAGGCCCTGCATGATGCCCGCGCTCCACATGGCGACCACGTAGAGGAGGATGCCGACGAGCCCGATCCAGAAGTGCATGTTCGCGAGCGACTGCGACCACAGCTTGGTTTTCCACAGCCGTGGGGCCAGCCAGTAGAAGAGTCCGGCGGCCATGAAGCCGTTCCAGCCGAGCGCACCGGCGTGCACGTGACCGATCGTCCAGTCGGTGTAGTGGGAAAGCGCGTTGACCGCACGGATCGAAAGCAGCGGCCCCTCGAATGTGGCCATGCCGTAGAATGTAATGCCGGCGACGAAGAACTTGATCACCGGATCGGTGCGGAGCTGGGCCCAGGCACCACGCAGGGTGAGCAGACCATTGAGCATCCCGCCCCACGACGGTGCCCACAGCATCAGCGAGAACAACATGCCGAGGTTCTGCAACCAGCGCGGCAGGTCGGTATTCAATAGATGGTGCGGACCAGCCCAGATGTAGATGAAGACGAGCGACCAGAAGTGGACGATCGAGAGCCGATAGGAATAGACCGGCTTGTTCGCCGCCTTCGGCAGGAAATAATACATGATGCCAAGCACCGGCGTGGTGAGGAAGAAGGCGACTGCATTGTGGCCATACCACCACTGGACAAGTCCGTCCTGAAGCCCACCGAAGATCGGATAAGAATGGGTGAGCGAGGTCGGCAATGAGAGGTGGTTGACGATGTAAAGCATCGCCACCGTGACAATCGTCGCGATGTAGAACCACAGCGCCACGTAGAGCGACGGTTCATTGCGCTTCGCCAGCGTCCAGAAGAAGTTGACGGCAAACACCACCCAGATCACCGCCACCGCGAGATTGATCGGCCAGATCAGCTCGGCATATTCCTTGCCCCGGGTGAGGCCTGCGGGCAGGGTGATGGCGGCAGCCACGATGATGAGCTGCCAGCCCCAGAAGTGCAGGTTTGAAAGGATGTCAGACGCCATCCGCACCTTGCACAATCGCTGTGTGGAGTAATAAATGCCGGCGAATACCATGTTGCCGACGAAGGCGAAGATGACTGCGTTGGTGTGCAGCGGACGAAGACGTCCGAAGGTCAGGAATGAGATGCCGTCACCCTTGAACAGGCCGAAGGAGATCGCTTCGACAAACTTGCCGTTCATCTGCCACCAGGAAAGCTGGGTGGCGATGATCACGCCCACCAGCATGCCGACCAGCCCCCAGATGATGGAGGCGGACATGAAGCGGCGAACGGAGGTGTCGTCGTAGGTAATGGTGGTGGTACTCATGGGATGGAAGGAGGATGGATGGGCTTCACAGCAGGAGGTGTGGCGTGGGGAATCGGGACCAGATCAAGAGGAAGCAGGGAGTCGCGCTCCGGGCTGGAGCGCCGGGATCGCCCGCGCTCGGCGGCGAAGCAGGCGATGAAAATCCCCGTCAGGCAGGCGGAGACGAGAACGGTGAGGGCGATGACATTCATGGTGGCCGATGGGTCGATCAAATCAGGCATCACGCCGCCGTGCTCGGCTCGGATTGCTCAAGAGTGACCGGATTTTCGCGCCAGGCCCCGGCATGTGGCAGCCTGTGGGTCTCGTTCCATTCGAGGAAAAGGTCGCTGATCACTCCCGGCAGCGAGCGCTCCGGAAAATGCTCGGGATTGATCACGGCATGACAATTCCCCGCTTCGTCGGACGGTGGCTCCACCGCGATCCGGAACGCGCCTTCAAGGTCATGGGTGGCGATTCCAGCCAGCGGATGATCGAGCACGACATGCCCGCGCTCGGCCAAGGCCCGGAGGATCTTCTTGATGCCGCAGGGGCCATCGGGCGGACAATTCGGACAATGATCACCAAGTCCTAGTAGTCCGCGCAGCCCACGATCTGCAGCGATCATGGCGAGCAGTTCCGGAGAAACCGCCAGCCAGCGGTCCTGCGACGCGTCGTCATAGCGATTCAAATATCCAGCCACGCTCGGAGCGAAGTCCACTCCTGATGGATGTGTGATGACCAGCGAGACAACTTCGTCCAGCTCGCCGGTTCCTGTGAGGAGCCATTGATGAAATGCGTCGATCGGTGCGGGCAGCATGGGGCACATGCTTGGCGCATTTTTCGGCGCTGGCTCCGCATCCCTTCTTCAAGAGCGTGCGGATTTTCTCGCGAATGGACTCATGGATATGTGTGCGAAGCTTTTGAAAGGAGTCATCAACTGATTTCCGAGTTACCGCAGGGTTGGTGATTCATCTTGCTGAAATGGCACCAGTTGGTTTCTCTGATTGGGTCCGCTCCAGCGGATGGGGATGTGAGAGTCTTCGCAACTAGCGGTCGGCATCGACCGCAAAACGATGCCGCCAAACCGACCAAACGGCCGGGGAGGCGGTGGCGTATGTCCAGGCCACCTTTCGGGGATGGCTAAAGGCCATCGCGGTCGTCTAGTTGCGACCCTCTCAACTCCCCGTCCACCAGGAAGGATCACTTTCAACTCTGCCTTCCCAATGAAACCAATCTCATTCGTGTTTCTTGCTGTCACGGCAATGAC
>JANOBS010000212.1:0-15899 GCA_031411755.1 Luteolibacter sp.
CCCGCCGTGGCGGGCTTGCAGCCGAAGATGCGCTCGAACTCGGCGACCGCCTTGCCGAACTCAGCCCGCACTGCGTCGAGCGTCATCTTGAACAGGTAGTCCTGCCAGTTGAAGTGATCGTAGCAGTGGATGCCGACCTCGAAACCCTGGTCGCGCACGCCGCGCATCAGGTCGGCATGACGCCGGCCGATGTGCGGAGCGGGCAACAGGGTGCCGTTCAGAAGGGTTCGGATGCCATACATCTGTACCACGCTGGTCCGGCTGACCTTCTGGAAAAAGCCGGGCCGGAACACACGACGGATCGCCTTGCCGGTGTTGTCAGGCCCCAGCGAGAAAAGGAAACTCGCCGGCGCGGAAAACTCCTCCAGCAGCGACGTGAGCGCGGGAATTCCCTCGCGGGTTCCGCGATCGGTGTCCACGTCGACTTTCAGGGCTACCACCGGCATCGCTTCGGATCAGGAATCGAGTTCGTAATCCTTGTGGGAGAGGTGGTAGTCGAGCGTGTAGCGGATCGCCGTGGCGAGATCGACTTTCGGCTCCCATCCCAGAGCTTCCTTCGCGGCCTTGATCGAGGGCACGCGGGTGTGGATGTCCTGGTAATATTTGCCGAAGTATTCCTGCGAGGTCACCGACACGACCTGGGTCTCCGCAGCGTTCTGCGCGTAGTCCGGATAGTGCTTGAAGGCTTCGAGGATGATCGTTGCGAGATCGGCGACCGAGACGTTGTTGTCCGGATTCCCGATGTTGAAGATGCGCTTGGAGGCAGCGCCATCCTTGTTCTCGATGATGCGCAGCAGGCAGTCGACGCCATCCTCGATGAAGGTGAACGAACGGCTCTGTGAACCACCGTCGACGAGCTGGATCGGCTTCTTGAAAATGACGTTGCTGATGAACTGCGTGAACAGACGCGAACTGCCTTCCTTTGGCTCGAGCACGTTGTCGAGCTTCGGCCCGATCCAGTTGAAGGGGCGGAACAGCGTGTAGTCGAGGTTGTCGCGGATGCCGTAGGCGTAGATCACGCGGTCCAGAAGCTGCTTCGAGGCGGCGTAGATCCAGCGCTGCTTGTCGATCGGGCCGTAGACCATGTTGCTCGTCTCTTCATCGAGCACGTCTTCCGGCGACATGCCGTAGACCTCCGAGGTGGAGGGGAACACGAGACGCTTTCCATACTTCACGCACTTGCGGACGATTTCCATGTTCGCTTCGAAATCGAGTTCGAACACCCGCAGCGGGTGCTGCACGTACTGCGTCGGGTTGGCGATGGCGACCAGCGGGATGACGACGTCGCACTTCTTGACGTGATACTCGATCCACTCGCGGTTGATGGTGATGTCGCCTTCGACGAAGGTGAAGCGATCGTGGCCGAGCATCGAGGTCAGCTTGTGGTCGCCCACGTCCATGCCGTAGACTTCCCAGTCTTTCTGCTTGAGGATGGCTTCGGTGAGGCTGCTGCCGATGAAGCCGTTGGCTCCAAGGATGAGGACTTTCAGTGGCATGTCGGTATTGGGGTTAAAGGAGGGTTCCGGCCGGGATCGCGGGGACGGACGCGCCGCGCCATTCGGTGCGGGTGAGTTCGAGGGCACCCTCGCCGGTGGCGACGATGAGAGGATCGGAGGAAAGCACTTCGCCGGGCTGGCCGGTTCGGTCTGAAAGGATATTCGCCCACCAGACCATCAATCGAGCCTCGCCGATGTCGGTGAAGGCCCCAGGATACGGATCAGTGACGGCACGAATCAGGTTGAAGATTTCCAGTGAACGCTTCGACCAATCAATGCGGCCATCCTCGGGAGTGCGTCCGCCAAAGTAGGTGGCCTCGGAATCATCCTGCGGCGTGCCTTTTGCGGTGCCTGTTAGAAGAGCGTCGATCTGTCGTTCCAGCACAATGCGGGCGCAGGGCATCACCTTGCGGAAGGCCTGCTCGGCATTGTCGTCGGGAGCGATGTCGACGCCTTGCTGATCGATCATTTCTCCTGCGTCGGCGCTTTTCACCATGCGATGGAGCGTCATGCCGATGTGGGATTCTCCATGAAGAATGGCCCAATTGATCGGCGCGCGCCCACGGTATTTAGGCAACAGCGAGCCGTGCATGTTGAAGGCCCCAAGAGGCGGCAGATCGAGGATCTTCTGCCCGATCATGTGGCGGTAGTAGACGGAAAGGATCAGGTCCGGCTTCATCTCAGCGATCTTCTCGCGCCACTCCGGCGTGTTCACGGAATCCGGCGTGAAGACCGGAATGCCATGCTCGCGGGCGGCGACGGCGGGAGTCTTGAACCAGATCTTCTCGTTCGGATTGTCCTCATGCGTGATGAGGCCGATCACGTTCTCGCCACGGCCAATCAGCAGGTCGAGGCACTGATAGCCGACCTCGCTGTAACCGAAGAACAGGATGCGCGGACGGCTCATGGCTTCACCTCCAGGATGTGGCTGACGTGGTAACGGGCACGGTTGCGGACCACCTGATAGGTGCGGCCCATGTATTCACCGATCAGTCCGATGCCGACCATGCAGACGCTGATCAGGAAAAACAGGATACCGAACAGCGTGAAGATTCCGCCTTCCTCCGGCCCCACAAAGTACAGCCGGCGAGCGGCCATCACGATCGTGAGGATCAGGCTGCCTCCCGAACAGGCCATCGCGAAAATCGTGAAGATCTGAAGCGGCGCGGTGGTGAAGTAGGTGATCAGGTCGAAGTTCAGCCGGATCAGCGAGTAGAGCGAGTAGTTCGAGGTGCCTGCAAAGCGTTCCTCGTGCTTCACCGGAACCTCGGTCGGCCTGCGGGCGAGGTTGTAGGCCAGCGCCGGGATGAAGGTGTTGACCGCGCCGCTGCGGACGATGCCGTCCACCACATTCCGCGAATACGCGCGGAGCATGCAGCCCTGATCGGTCATGCGGATGCTGGTCATGCGGCCGCGAACGAAGTTGATGAACTTGGAAACATAGCGCCGGAACATGCTGTCCTGCCGGGCCTGGCGGACACCACCGACACAATCGAACCCGGCATCGGTCTTTTCCAGCAGAACCGGGATTTCCTCCGGCGGATTCTGAAGGTCGGCGTCCAGTGTGACGATGACCTCGCCGCGCACCCGTTCGAGCGCCGCCATCACCGCCATGTGCTGGCCGTAGTTGGCGTTGAACTCAATCACGCGTGTGACATCGGGGCGGGCCTCATACTGCTCGGCGAGAAGGACGCTCGAACGGTCCGCGCTGCCGTCGTTGGTGAAAATGACCTCGTAGCGTCGACCCAGCGCATCGAGCACCGGATAGAGTCGAGAGAACAGCGTCGGCAGATTCCCCTCTTCGTTGTAAACGGGGATCACCACGGAAAGCTGGATGGAATCGTTTGAACTCATGCGGGTTGGAAATCGTTGTAGAGGGTGACGAGAGCCTCAACGACGCGATCGACATCAGACAGTTCCATCGTCGGAAACAAGGGGAGCGTCAGGATGGTCCGGCAGACGGATTCGGCAATCGGGAAATCGCCCTCCTTCCAGCCGAGGCCTCGATACAGCGTGAACAGATGGATGGCCGGGTAATGCACGCCGGTTCCGACGCCAAGGTCCTTAAGTCGCTCCATGATTTCCGGGCGCTTCGGAATGCCTTCTCCTTCCGGCAGGACCACCTGGAACATGTGCCAGTTGCTCTGTTCGAAATCACGCGGAGGAAGCTGCACGCCGAGCGATTCGATCTTTGCCGCATCGAGCCCGGCGAAGTAGCGGCGGACCAGCTCGCGGCGTTTTTCGGTGAAGGCTTCCAGATGGGGAAGCTGGCCGAGACCCACGCGGGCCGCGACGTCGGTGAGGTTGAATTTTCCACCGCAGACCTCGACGTCCATGCCGTCCATCCCAGTGCGGATGACGCCCTGCAGACGGTATTGTTCGGCCAGCGACGCTTCTTCCGGCGTATTCATCACCAAGCAGCCGCCTTCAATGGTGGTGAGGTTCTTGTTCGGATGAAAGCTGAAGGAAACGAGATCGCCGATCGACCCGATGAGCTTGCCTTTCCACGAGCTGCCGATCGACTGCGCGGCGTCCTCGATGACGCGCAGGCCATGGCGCTTCGCGATGTCATAAAGCCGGTCGCGATCGACAGGCAGGCCCGCGAGGTCCACCGGCAGGATGGCCTTGGTGGCGGGCGTGATCGCCTTTTCCACGGCATCAAGATCGAGATTGCGGGTGATGGGGTCGATCTCCACGAAAACGGGACGCGCGCCGACTTCCAGGATCACATTGCTCGTCGCCACCCACGAGAGCGGCGTGGTGATCACTTCATCGCCGGGGCCCACGCCTGCGAGACGGAGTCCGATTTCAAGCGTGCCGGTGCCGGAGTTGAAGGCCCTAACAGGTCGACCGCCGAAGAGGGCGGAAAGCTTCGCTTCGAGTTCCTTCACGTTCGGACCGGAGGTGATCCAGCCTGAGCGCAGGACCTCGCAGACGCCGGCGATCGTTTCCTCGTCGATCGTCGGTCGGGTCAGGGGAATGAATGGAAGCGCCATGATCAGGATTGAGAGCTGGATTTCACGACGAGGATGAACTTGTCGTTCTTCCCGATGATCCCATGGGGCCCGGCAGCGCCTGCAAACCATTTGTCGTAGTACCAGGTCCGCATCAGCGCGTAGGTGGTGCCCGGTTCGGCCCATTGTCTGAAAAAGGCCTCACGGTTGAGATAGCGGCCCGAGGAGACCTCGGGCTCGGCATCGATGCCGAACTGCAGCTCGCCCCGATACTCCACCACGCTGACCATGCGGTTCAGGTAGACGGGCAGGTCCTGCGGGTAGATGCCGACGGTGTAGAGCCGGTCCTCTGGCTTGATCCGTGGCTCAAGGATCGTGGCGAAATCCTTGCTCGATGAGTGATCCAGTTTCTGGGCGACATAGGTGAGCGTCAGGAGGAACAACACCGTCGAACCCGCGATGCTGGCCCGCACGAGCGGAGCTTGGTTTCTCCGGATCAGGTAGGAGGTGACACCTGCGCCCAGCAGCAGGACAGCAGCGAGCAATGGCTTCAGCACCGGGAGATGCGCCTCGAAGTCCGGCTGATTTTTCGGCGCGGGCATGACGATGACCGCGACGGCAAACAGCACCAGGAAGCCCACAAAGACCCAGGCTCCGGTGCGTCCGCGCTTCAGGGCACCCGTGGAGAATGCTTCCGTCAGATAGTTCCCCACCAGCACCGCCACGGCAGGAAATACCGGCAGGATGTAAGGGATCAGCTTCGATTGAGACTTGGAGAAGAACAGCACGATGAAGGCGATCCAGATCACCAGAAACCAAGCCTCCGCATGCTCGCGTCGCGCCTTCCAGCCACCGGCGAGAGCATTTTTCACCGCCTGCCAGCCGAAAACCGTCCAGGGAAAAAACCCGCCGATGAGCACCGGGAGGAAAAACCACCACGGCTCATAGCGACCATGCTCTTTCGTGGTGAATCTCAGGAAGTGCTCGTTCACAAAATAGAACCACGTCCAGCCGGTGTTCTGGTTCAGCTTATGCAGCTCCATCCCACGGGCATATCCGGGCCACACCGAACCGTCCGCGCTTGGATTCGCCAGCGCCGCGAGGATGTGCCAGGGTGAGGCGATGCCGAAGAACAGGATCACTCCGACGATTGGATAAAACGGCCACAGCGAGCGCCAGCGGTTCATCAGCAGCAACCAGAAAAAGGCGACCGCGCCCGGCAGCATGAAGCCGATCAGGCCCTTCGTGAGGGTGGCCAACGCCATGAAGATGTAGAAAGCGGCGAAGAAACCCAGCCGCCTGCGACCCGCCGGCTCCCGCACTGCGAGAACGAAGGCGAACAAGGCACCCGCCATTTCCACGGCGACAGCCATGTCCAGCAGGACGATCTGCGTCAGCCCATAGTAGAGCAGCGTGGTCGCCAGCACCACCGCCGACCAGATCCCCGCAGGACGTCCGTAGAGGAAGCGGGCGGCGGCATACGTCATCAGCACCCCCAACAACGCGAACAGGCCGTTCCACAGGCGTGCCGTGAACTGGTTCACCCCGAAGGCCTTGAAAGTGAGAGCCGAGAGCCAGTAAAGCAGCGGCGGCTTCTCAAAGTATTTCACCCCGTTCAGCCGCGGCGTGACGAAATCCCCGCTCGCCGCCATTTCACGCGGGATCTCGGTGTAGCGGCCCTCATCGGGATTCGCCAGCGGACGACACCCCAGGAATCCACAGAGCCAGAGTCCCACCATCAGCGTGAGCACTAAGAGGTCCCTGGTCCAAGTCGAGCGGGTGGATGGTGATTCTGAAAGCATTGGGATCGGTTGGGGTGATTCGCTCACCCGGGAAAGCCCTTGAGATTTGGCAGCCACTCCATGAGAAATAAATGAGAATACTGGGATTGGCTCACTGCGCGGAGTTTTTCGCTTTCATTCGGTCGCGCAACAGACTGGCCACCAGCACCGCCACCGCCACCAGCGCCACCCCCACCGGCAGGAAACCCCACTCACCGGTGGCGAAGGAATGGCCGGCGGTTAGATAGCCGAGCGCGATCAGGATTTCCGCCGCCATCGAGATGACAAGATATTGCCGGATCGGCAGCCCGGCCAGCCCTAGCAGGAGATTCTGCACCATCAGCGGTGCCCCCGGCGTGATCCGCACCAGCAGGATCACCTTCCACGCCGGCAGGCCCGAAAAATCCGGCAGCGAGGCCCCGAAGCGCTTCAACAATCGGTCCACTGGCCCCCGGAACAGATGCGTCGCGTAGTAACTGAGCAGCAGGTTCAGCATCAGCCCCAGGCAGATCCCGCCAAGCGTACCCCCAAGCCCGTAAACCGGCGAATACACCGCGCCCGCCGCCAGATACATCGCCGTCACGGGAACCCCCACCATCGGCAGGATCCCCACCAGCACGATGAACAGCGGAAACGGGGCCGACCTCACCCAGCCCAGCACGTTTTCCACCCACCCATGCCAAAGCACCAGCGCCTGATCCGGCGAGTGCTTCCAGAACCAAGCCCCCGCCAGCATCAGCACGATCAGGCAGATGGCCAGTCGGTGGCGATGACGGTGGAGGAAGGACTTCATGGATTGGCGGGAGCTTCGGTAGCCGGAGACCCCGCCGCAAGGCAACAAACCGAACACCTCGCAATCCCCCTCTAAATGGCTTCTCTCACTGTTTTCTCATGCTCGTGTTCTCACGATATGGCACCCTGCATGAACCGAAATAGTCCAATTGCCTTCGCTGTCCTCATGCGGGCCACTGCCATCACGTGGTTGATGGCGATCTGCAGTTGTCAGTCCTATTTGCCGAAGGCGCTCGATCCCCAGGCCACGGCTTCCAGCTTCGGGCGACGCCGGTTGGATGGTCCGGCGCTTCATTCGGCGATGGTTTCCGCCGGCTATTGGAAGAACAACCGGTCCTGGCCGCCATCGCCGTGGAGGCTTCGCGATCTTCAGGGGGCCGCGCTGTTGGGGCACCCGGAGATCGCCGTCGCGAAAGCCAAGGCCGCCAGTGCACGTGCCTCGATCGGCACGGCCAACACTGCGCCGAATCCCGGCGTTTCCTTTTCCCCCGAACTCGGCCAAGGCAACTCGCCGTGGGTGCTCGGACTTGCCTTCGACTGGCAGATCGAGACCGCCAACAAGCGCAGTGAGCGGACCGCGAAGGCCCAAGCTGAGTCCAACGCCGCCGCGCTTTCCATCGCCGACACCGCGTGGTCGGTCTCGTCCGGTGTGCGGGCCGCCTTGCTGGATTTGGAAACCGCGACGCGTCGTCTGGAGATCCTCGAAGCCCAGCGCGAAAACGACTCCGCGCTGGTGACGATGGTTTCCGCCCGCGTGACTGCCGGGGAGGCCCCGCGCACCGACCTCAGCGTTTATCTTTCCCAACAGAGCCGCGATCTCGTCGATCTGGCCGACGGCCGCAGCAAGCTCGACAGCGCCCGCGCAAAACTCGCCTCGGCCGTTGGCATCCCCGCCTCAGCGCTCCAGACCACGGCGGTGTCCTTCGGCTCGCTCGACCACCTGCCCTCGACCCCCTCGGAAAGCAAACTCCGTCGCGCCGCTCTCCTCCAGCGCAGCGACATCCTCGCCGCCCTTCAGGACTACGCGGCGGCCGATGCGGCGCTGCGTTTGGAAATCGCCAAGCAGACGCCCGATCTTCATCTGAATCCCGGCTACACCTTCGACCAGGGCCAATCGAAATGGGCACTCGGCGTCGGGCTCACGCTGCCGATCGATCGCAACGCCGGGCCGATCCGTGAAGCGATCGCCAAACGCGACGAATCCGCTGCCGTCTTCCAACGTCTCCAGAGCAGCATCCGTGGCGAACTCGATCAATCCCTCGCCTCCTATCGCGCGGACTGCGCACGGTTGCATGAGGTCGACTCCCTGCTCGCCACCCAGAAGCAGCAACTCGCCGATGCCGAGCGTCTCGCGAAGTCAGGCGAGACCAACCACCTTGGCGAACTCAGCGCGAAGGCCCTCGTCCAACAAGCGAATCTCGCCCGCCTCGACGCGCTCTATCAGGCCCAGCAATCGCTAGGCCACCTCGAAGACAGCGCCCACCTTTCCCTCGATGAACCTTGAACCGATGAAACCTCTTCGTTTCCTCATCCGGCTGTCCGCCGCCGTCCTCTGCACCTCGTTTTCACACGCAGCGGAGTTCAAGGTGGAGGCCGAGGTGCAGAAGCTGCTCGACCTTGAAACCAAGCATCCCGCCGCGACTTCACTTTCTCCGGAAACGACTGCCTACGCCTCGGTCATCACGCCTGCGCCCTTGATCGAACTTTTCCGTCAGAGTGAGTCCGCCCAGGCCGCCATCGACGTCACGAAGCAATCAGTCGAACGCGCGGAAAAGCTCTTCGCCTCAGGGGAACTGGTGGCGCGCAAGGACCTCGACGCCCTCCATGCCCAATCAACCCAGGACGCCGCCGCGAAACAACTGAACGAGGACAAGATCGCCCTCGAATGGGGAGCCCGCTTTTCTACCATGTCTGACGTAGATCGCGGCAAGCTCATCAAGTCGCTGCTGGCAGGCGAGGAGGCCTTGCTGAAAATCTCGCTTTCACGCGGAGCCGAGCCCGTGACCTCGCCGGTGGCCGCGAGACTGCATGCGGAAGGTCGCGAACAATCGCCGGTCCGCTGCACGATCCTTTCGCCCGCCGCCTCGGTGGATCCGGTGTTTCAAGGACAGGCCTTCATCGGCGAAATTGAAAACAAGGATCACTCGCTCGTCTCCGGACTGAATCTAACGGGCGTGATGGAACTGCCTGGCGAAACGCGGGAAGGCCTGCTCATTCCCCAGTCGGCGGTGGTCTTCCATCTCGGCAAGGCCTGGGCCTATCGAAAGGCGGGTGAGGAGGACTTCGAACGATTGGAAATCCCGATCGACTCGCCGGTCACAGGTGGCTGGTTCGTTGCGAAGGACGCGATCAAGGACGGTGAACTCGTGACCCAGGGCGCGCAGGCGCTGCTTTCAAAGGAGACCTTCGTTCCAGCTCCGGAAGAGGGCGATGGAGACTGAACCTGCCGCCGTCATGCTGAGTTCCATCATCCGCCTCTCACTGCGCTTTCGCGGAGTGGTCGTCGCCCTTGCCATCCTGATCCTCGCGCTGGGCATCCAGCAGACGATGGAGTCCTCGCTCGATGTCTTTCCCGACTTCGTGCCGCCCCAGGTGACAATCCAGACCGAGGTGCCCGGCCTCGCCCCCGAACAGGTCGAGAAGTTGGTGACCTATCCCGTGGAGTCCGCCGTCAGCGGCATCGCAGGACTCGACTCGGTGCGCTCGGAATCGATCCAGGGACTTTCCGTCGTCACCGTGACCTTCGCGGAATCGAGCAACATCCTCACCGACCGCCAACTGCTCGCCGAGCGCATGACCGAGGTGGCCGGACGGCTGCCGAAGGAGGCGCAGGCCCCGACGCTTTCGCCGCTGGTGTCCTCGACGATGGACCTTCTGAAGATCGGCCTGACCTCGGAGAAGACGACACCGATGGAGCTCCGCACGCTGGCCGACTGGCAACTGAAGCCGCTGCTGCTCGCTGTGCCCGGAGTCGCAGAGGTCAGCGTGGTCGGCGGCGAGGTCGAACAGATGCAGATCCAAGTCGATCCGGCGCGCCTGGCCCAAAGCGGACTCACACTGGCCGAAGTCGTCAAGGCCGCAGGAGAAACCTCGGGGCTGCGCGGCACCGGCTACATCGAGACGACTAACCAACGCCTCACGGTCGCCACCGATGGACAGGTGACCGATCCGGTTCTGTTAGGCGGCACCATCCTCAAAGGCAGCGGCGCGAACGCCGTCCGCCTGCGGGACGTCGCAAAGATCCTGAAGGCCCCGGCCCCGAAATTCGGCGATGCGATCATCATGGGAAAACCCGGCGTGCTGCTGGCGATGACGAGCCAGTACGGCACCAACACGCTCGAAGTCACCCGCCGCGTCGAGCAGGTGCTGGCGGACTTCCAGGGCTCGCTCGACAAGCAGGAGATCACGCTCCATCACGGTCTTCATCGTCCGGCGAATTTCATCGAAATCGCACTCGAACACATCGGCCACTCTCTCGCCATCGGCGCACTGCTGGTCATTGCGGTGCTTTTCCTCTTCCTCCGCAGTCCTCGAACGGCGCTGATTTCGTTCCTTTCGATCCCGCTGTCACTGCTGTCCGCGATCATCGTGTTCCGTACCTTCGGAGTGACGCTGAACACGATGACGCTCGGTGGCTTCGCCGTGGCAATCGGCGTGGTGGTCGACGATGCGATCATCGACGTGGAGAACATCGTGCGACGGCTTCGCGAAAACGCGGTGGCCGCCAATCCCCTGCCAGTGGCGAAGGTGATCCTCGATGCCTCGGTCGAGGTTCGCGGCGCGATCGTTTACGCCACGCTCATCGTCACTGCCGCCTTCCTGCCGGTGTTCCTGCTCGGCGGCATCCAGGGACGGTTCTTCCTGCCTCTCGGATTGGCCTTCGTCATGGCCACGCTCGCCTCGCTGCTGGTCGCGATCACGGTGACGCCTGCACTTTGCTCACTGCTGTTAGGGAAACTGAAGGAGGATCGGGAGCCATTCTACCTGCGCGCCCTGAAGCGGGTCCACGGCTGGCTGCTCGGCGGGGTCGCGCGTTTTCCGAAGCTCACCTTCCTCGCCGCGCTGATCGTGCTCGGTGGAGTCGCGGCGCTGCTGCCGCTGTTCAAGACCGAATTCTTGCCGGACTTCAAGGAAGGGCACTTCGTCCTGCAACTCTCCGCCGTTCCGGGAACCTCGCTGCCGGAAATGACACGGCTCGGAACCTCGCTTTCGCATGAGCTGCTGGAGGACCCCCGCATCCTCAGCGTGGTGCAGCAGGCCGGTCGCTCCGAACAGGGAGTCGACACCTGGGGCCCGGAGCGTTCCGAATTCCACATCGAGCTGAAGCCCGGCATCGGCACGGATGAGGCCGCCGCGCAGGATGACATCCGCGATCTGGTCGGAAAATTTCCGGGCACGCAGTCGGAGGTGCTGACCTTTCTCGGCGACCGCATCAGTGAGACGATCAGCGGCGAGACCGCCGAAGTGGTGCTGAGTCTTTATGGCGACGATCTCGATGCCCTGGAAAAGCGCGCCAACGAAATCGCCAGCGTTCTCGGCAAGGTGAATGGCACCTCCGACGTGATCGTGCAGGCCGCCGCGCAATCGCCACGGATGGAGGTGAAGCTCAGGCCCGCCGCGCTGGAGCGTTATGGCCTGCGTTCCTCGGAGGTCCTCGACTCGATTGAAACCGCATTCCAGGGCTCCGAAGTCGCGAGGCTCTATCAGGGCAGCCAGGTAATCCCGCTCGCCGTCAACGTTGGCGGCAGTACCAACGACATCGGCAGCCTGGCCGCGCTTCCCTTTCTGACCTCAAACGGCGAGCTGCTGCATCTTCGCGACGTCGCCGATGTGTTCCCGTCTTCCGGCCGTTCCTCGATTCAGCATGAAGGAGGACTGCGCCGCCAGGTCATCACCTGCAACACCCGCGATCGCAGCG
Source organism: Luteolibacter sp. (assembly GCA_031411755.1). Taxonomy (GTDB): domain Bacteria; phylum Verrucomicrobiota; class Verrucomicrobiia; order Verrucomicrobiales; family Akkermansiaceae; genus Luteolibacter. Next base: position 11,942 of record JANOBS010000212.1, read on the forward strand.
TATCCGAAGTGGTCGCGGAGGCGAAGAAGACGATCGCCGCGCAGGTGAACCTCGATCCCGGCATGCACCTGATCTTTACCGGTGCCGCCGAGGCCGAAGCCGCCGCGCATCGCAACCTGATCGCCTCCACCAGCCTCGCGCTGATCCTCATCGTGATCCTGCTGTGGATCGTGTTCCGCTCAGGCCGGAATGTGGCGATCGTGCTGCTGAACCTGCCCTTCGCCCTGATTGGTGGCGTGGTGGCGCTCTACTTCAGCCATCAACCAATCTCTCTCGGCGCACTGGTCGGCATGGTCACGCTGTTCGGAGTCAGCACGCGCAACGCGATCATGATGCTTTCCCACTACGAGCACCTCGTTCTAACAGAGGGCGCGCCCTGGAATCTCCAGACCGCCCTGCGCGGGGCCGGTGAGCGACTGATTCCAGTGATGATGACCGCCATGGTCACGGCGCTGGCCCTGCTTCCGATCGCCCTGAAACCCCAGGCCGCCGGACAGGAAATCGAAGGCCCGATGGCCATCGTCATCCTCGGCGGCCTGATCTCCTCCACTTTCCTCACTCTTGTCCTGTTGCCCTCGCTGGCGCTGAAGTTCGGACGTTTCAAGCAGACTTCAGCCTGAGGACAAATTCGATCAAATCATCGTTTTCTCCACGACGCCCTATCAGCGATCCCCCCATTGCCAATGCAGCATCCAGGCTTAGCGTGAGTCCGATTCCCAGATGATCCCCGGCATCATGGCGCGAAGATTCCTGGCGGAAAAGGGGCTCGAACAAGCGATTGGGATCTTCCGGCATTTTCCCGACCGGATTTGAAACGATAATCTCCAGCCAATCGTTCGATATCGTGGAATGAATCATGATCCGTCCTCCATCGCTGTTGTAGCTCACCGCATTATCCAGGAGATTGTTGATGATGATCCTGAGCAAAGGAGGGTCACCCATGACCATCAGCCCGCGCGATGGCACATGCTGTTGAATGACCAGTCCACGTTCCTCCGCACGACTCCGAACCAAGCGGAGACCTTCCTCCAGCAGCACTGAGAAATCCACCGGCACGTTGGCGGAAGCCACATTCGACCTCCCGATCTTGGCGAGTGCCGACAGTCGCTTCACCAGCTCTCCAAGATCGAGCGCGGTCTTGTGACAGGTGGCCAGATGTCTGACATACTCCGCCGAGTCACGCGGTTTGGAAAGTGCGAGATCGGTGGTGGCCTGCAAGCCCGCGATCGGGGTCCGCAGCTCATGTGCGGCATGTCGGATGAAGTCACGCTCGCGCTGACGGATCGCCGCCAAACGGGAAAGCAGCGCATCGAACCCATGCGCGAGTCCTCCGAGTTCCGACGAAAGTTTTCCAGGGACCACGAGCGCGTCGTCGAGCTGGTGCTCGGTGCGGTTGGCCACTTGCCTAGCCAATTCGTCAATCGGACGAAGAGTCGCGCGGATCACCCGATCAATCACGAGATAACCCAGACCAAGTGTACAGAGGTTTCCGATGATCAGTACCGACGCCAGCCTCTCAAGAGTTCGGAAGTTCGGCTCCGCGCTATGGGCCACCACCAGGATATGGGGAAAACTCCTGGGATCCAGAACGACTCCACGGGCCTTCATTTTCTCCACCTCTTCAGCCAGCACGAACGGATAGACCCGCAGACCGAGAGCGCGCGCACGGCTGCCATCCGGGAGGATGATGTTCCGGAACTCGGGAGTTCCCTCCGGCCCGGTGAAGCGCGGCAGATCATTCTCATGCATCCCCGGTGAGCGTACCGAGGTCCCCTTTGTTTCATCCCAGTATTGGAACAGTTCTCCGCCCGGCAGCACGGCCTTTGGCCGGATACCCTCCCGCCACTCGTGGATGATGCCACCGTTCTCCAGTTCGATCTGATCAGCCAGAAGCGATGCCGTGGCACGCGCAGCGCGGTTCAATTCGCGGGCAAGGCTCTTCGAGACATGGTTGTAGATAACCAGGGAAAGCGTCACCAACAAAAGTCCGACTCCGAGGCCACATCGGATCAGCAAAGCCCGGCGGATCGAGGGAGTCCTCATGATGACGCCTCCTCCAGGATGTAGCCTTGGCCGCGCCGCGTCTGGATCAGATCGGGCAGTCCGCCCGCGTTGAGTTTTCTCCGAAGGTAGCCGATGTAAACATCCACCGCGTTGCTGTTTCCGCCGCTGCCGTCCTCGAAGACGCGCTCCCAGATGTCGATGCGGGATACCACCTCGCCGGCGCGATAGGAAAGGTACTCGAGCAGGCGGTATTCGAGGGCTGTTAGATCGACGGTAGCTCCCGCACGTTTCACCGAGCGACGAAGTGGATCGATCTCAAGATCACCGGTCCGCATCACCGGACTGCGCTTGCCATAGGTCCGTCGCAAAAGCGCACGCACCCGCGCCAGCACCTCGGCCAGCGGAAAGGGCTTCATCAGGTAATCATCAGCTCCGGCGTCCAGCGCTTCCAGCCGATCCTCCAGGCCGTCCCGCGCGCTGATCACCAGCACATGCACCGGGTGGTCGAGCGTCCGCAGCTTTTTCAAAATCGAAAGTCCATCGAGCTTTGGCAACATGAGATCCAGCAGCACCACGTCATACTCGCCCCCCTCAGCCGCCCACAGGCCCTCATCGCCACTCTCCATCGCATCGACGAGATAACCCGCCTCACGAAGAAACTGGCAGATGCCTTCCCTCAACGGGGCATGGTCCTCAATCACCAACAGGCGCATGTCCGTCTGCTATCAGGGCGTTTCCACGAAGGAAAGCGCGTCGATCAGTCGCTGCCGCAGTCCTGTCGATTTTTCAGCCAGCGCCCGCTGTTCGATCTCATACTCGCGACGCCCCTCCGCCGTCTCGATCTTCACCGGCTCACGATTCCACGCACTCAGATCATAAGGACTCGCCCGCATGTCCAGATCGCGAAGCGCCAGCGATTGCTCGAAGCAATCGATCAACAAATCGCTGCCGATCCACGGCATCGCCTTCGACGCCCACTTGTAGAGATCCATGTTCGCATGAATGCATCCCGGCTGCTCGCTTTCAGTCCGATCATCCAAGGTAGGCTGAGTGCGGTTCATCGGCTGCGCCTGCGGGGCGAAAAACCGAAACGCATCAAAATGCGAGCACAGCAGCGGACGGCTTTCCACAAGCGCATCGATCTCCTCCTGCGGCAGGCGCAGCGGAGTCGTCTTCTCATGCCGCACCTGCTGGCCGCGATAGACCATCGCCCACTCATGCAGCCCGTGGCAGGCGAAGTTCGGCAGGCGGTCGCGCGTTGCCGACAGCAACCCGCGAATCCAGCCTAGGCGCTGCCGCTCCTTAGGATCGACGGGTGCCTCTGAAAAAACGAATCCACCTTCGATCCGATAGGGGCTGCGCGTGAAACGCTCTGGCAGCGGCTCCACCACCTCCAGCGCCGTGCCAAGTGGGGCATGCCAGTCCTCCAGCTTCGCGAAGGAAAACGGATAGTAGGTGAACAGGAAATCATCGATCGGATGCGGCACCCGTGCTTCGCGACGTCTTCGGGTCGGCTTGGTCCAGCGTTCCGCCCGCTCGCGATGCTGCTCCGCCCGCACGCGCCAGTCCGGGCCGGAAAGAACTTCAACTGCCTGCGCCAACGCCGTCACGGAACGCACCAAAGCAGAACATCGATCAGCCTGCAAATTCTCCTTGCCAAGTCCTCCACCCCGCGACTATTTTCCCGCCCCGCGCCGAAAGGCGCATGGTTAAAATCGCGGGATGGAGCAGCCAGGTAGCTCGTCAGGCTCATAACCTGAAGGTCAGAGGTTCAAATCCTCTTCCCGCAACCAATGAAAGCCGTTGAATTCGAAAGAGTTCAGCGGCTTTCGCCTTTTTGGAGTTTGGCTCCGTAGACACAATCCGTAGACACTTTGCTGCATTCCGCTGTTTTGGAGCGATGGCTTGGTGGCAACCGCGATTCTCGCGGAGCCAGGTGATGATCCGATTCGGG
>JANOBS010000213.1:0-28713 GCA_031411755.1 Luteolibacter sp.
GACCTGGTCGCCGGAGTTGGCCGTGAAGGTGGCTCCGGTGCGCACCGGCAGGGTCAGGGTCATGACCTGATCCGCCCCGACGGTGGCGATTTTCCCAACGACCTTGCCGTCGTTGGCACCCGAGAGCGGGTTTCCATCGAAGGCGAATTCGTAGAGGTTGTTTTTTCCGTCGCCGTCTGGATCGTCGCTCTTGGCATTGTTGGCACCGGTGAGTCCCTTGGACGCGGCCCAGCCGACGTAGGGATCGGTGGTGACGATGCTGACGATGCCGTTGGCAACGAAGTCCGAAGTGTCCCAAGCCAGACCCGCACCGAGGGCGGGGAGGATCAGGTCGGTCGCGACGGTGAAGTTGGTCACATTGATGGGGCCGGTGGAGTCGATCAGGTTGAACGACTGGCCGCCTGCCGGAGTGAGTCCGTTGAGGCTGACGGTGATGGTTCCATCAAGAGCGAGGGCTCCGGAGACGGTGAGGGCATCGTAGTTCACGCCCCGCGTGCCGACATTGGCAAGTTGAAGCCCGATGGATGAGGTGGAGGCCACGGTGGCGGAGGCCATCGTGATGAGGCCGCTGCCTGCACCGCCGGGAGTGACGGTGCCCGCGAGGGTGGCCGCACCCGTGGAGCCGGCACCGGTGAGGGTGCCGCTGGCACCGATGCTGACGGCATTGGTGGTCGTCTGGCCGCCGAGGTCGAGCGAGCCTCCGGTGACGCTGGCCGAGCCGGTGCCGAGGGCGGAGGCGTTTCCAAGGGTGAGCGTGCCCGCGTTGACGGTGGTGCCTCCGACGTAGGTGTTGGCTCCACTGAGGGTGAGCGTGCCTGCGCCGGACTTGGTCAGACCCGTGTCGGCAGCATTCGGAGTGAGAGCGCCAAGTGAGACGCTGGCTCCGCTACCGCCGCCACCGGTGAGGGTGACGGTAGGATCCACCGTGTAGGTGCCGGGTGAGGTGATGACGATCTCCGTCACCGCGCCACCACTGACGACTGCGTAGCCGGACGCCGGCGTGCCGTTTGCAGCGAGAGTGCCGCCGGTGAACGTGACCTGCGGAGCGCCAATGTAACCGCTGCCACCGGTGACCGAGATGTCGGATTGCTTGACACCTTTGCCAGTCGCGCCGAGCAGGGCATTGCCATAAAGCATGGAAAAGCCATTGGTATCAATCGTGATGCCACCGGTGAAGTCCTGGGCCGTGCCGACGTTGTCGATGGGACCGAAGACCGTGGAGACCGACGTAAGCACATTCATCGGACTGGTGGCGAGGTTTGCCGAAGCCTTGAGGGTGCCGCCCGCGTAGTTGGCATACATGTTGCCGCTGGTGGAACCGTTTGTTGCCAAAGCCAGGCCCATGGTGAGCGTGCCTCCGGCTACATTCAACGTGACGCTCGTTCCGCCAGATGCGGTATTGTTGACCCGGAGGGTACCGGCCGTGCCGAGGTTCAAGCTTCCACCGGCAACGTTGATGATGGCCGAAGAGCCCGAGTTGGTGGCCAGCCATGTGACGCCCGTCGAAGCTCCACGGGACACCGAACCGCCAGGCCCGACAGTCAATGAAGCGGCGCTTGCATAACCGAGGGTCTGGCTCCCGTTGCCGGACCAATCGAGGACCCCGGTTCCACCCACATAGGCCACAGCGTTGCTGGTAACGTTGTTGCATCCAATGCTGAAGGATCCATTCGACTTGAAGGTGCCGCCCGTCAGATTGAAATACCCATAGCCGATGTTGGAAACGAAGGAGCCAGAGCTGCCGACGCCCGACTTGTAAACATTCACGATCCCCGCGGTCTGGTTGTAAACCGTGTTGCTGCCAGCGATGTTGGCACCAGTCACTGCGAAGAGCGTCATGTCGTTACTGACGTTGACCACGGTGTTCGCTGCCACCGTGCCCAGAGCCAGGGTAGAGGTGGTGGTGTTGCCGGTGAGCGATCCTGTGATGTTCAAGGTGCCACCGGTGATCGTGGTGTTGCCGGTGTAGGTGTTGGTGCCAGAAACCGTCCAGCTTCCTGCTCCGGCTTTATTGAGACTCAGTGATGGCGCGCTGGCCACTGATCCACTGAGCACGCCATTGCCTGCACCAGCGAGGGTCAGGGTGCTGGCACTGGCGGGAGTGGTTGTCGTGATGTTGCCGCTGAGGGTGAGCGTTTGCCCGGAGACGGTGTTTTCGATCACTCCTGCCCCGCCGGTGGCACCGTTGTTGACGACTAGCGCACGATTCGACGAGCCTCCGGAGGCGCCTGTGAATTGCAGAGTGCCTGCGGCTGCGGAGTTCTGACCGAACGAGAGGGTCGTGCCTGCGCCAAGCGCGGAATTGACTCCGGAGTTTGCGATGGTGCTGACGCTCAGGATCCCGTTCGCGGCACTTGGAGTGCCAGTGAACGTGTTATTGTTGGAGGTGATGGTCCAAGTTCCTGGATCCGTCTTCAGGATGCCGCCAACACCTTGGTTCAGCGAACTGTTGATCGTGCCGATCCCGACCCCACGGATCGTCAGGAGGTTGGCGCCCGTGATGGTATCAGCATCGGAAGAACCGATCGTCAGATTGCCGCCGGTGTTCGAATAAAATTGGAGAAGTCCACCGGTTCCGGCGAGCACCACATTGCCATCCCAGGTCGCAGTGCCGGAGGTTTGCAAAGTCGCACGATAGCCACTGGCGGTGGGGTCCAGAGTGAGGGTTTCGTCCGTTACAGTAATGCCGGTCGCCAGGGTGAGCGTTGAGCCTGTGCCAGTGGTGCCGGTGCCGTAAACGATGGTACCTCCGGCAGTGGTGCCGAGTGCATTGTTGTTTCCGACGATCAGGTTGGGAAACGTGGTGCCGGATCCCATCGAATTGACGGTCGTCGTGCCGGTGTAGGTGTTGTTGCCTGACAGGGTGATGGTACCGATGACGGTGTCCTCGAAGAAGTCCATGCCGAAGCTGCCGCTGATGATTCCGGACAGCGTGTTGGTGCCGGCACCGGTGATTCGGGCATTCGAGGTCAGGGAGATGTCTCCTGTCAGTATCGTTGTATTCAAGCGAATGGCACCGAGGAAGCCGCTGGGTTCGTTCCAGCCCAAGCCACTGCCTAGGATGAAATTGTTGGCAATAGTCAGGCCGGTTGTGGGCACAAAAACCTCGCCATTGGCACCCGTGGTGATGGTGCCGGTGCCGAGCGCCGTAGCACTGGTCGTGATCGACGCACGTGCACCTATGATCGTTGTGCCGCCGGAGAATCCGCTGGCGTTATTCATGGTGAAGTCGCCAGACGCACTGACAGTCGCGTTGTCGCCGATCAACGAAAGCGAGCCAGTTCCACCAATGGCACCGAGCAAGTCAACGGCACCAGTATTTGTGCGGCGGATGGTGAGGTTACTCGATCCGTTCAGCGTGACCGCGCTTGCCGCCCCCAAGGTGGTGGTGGTGCTGGCACCCGTCTGGGCTCCCATGTAGAGAGTGCCGGCTTCCACGGTGACGGAAGTGGCGGCACTCGCACCGGTGATGTTGAGCGTGCCTGCTCCGACCTTGGTGAGGCCGAAAGCTCCCGTCACGCTGGGAATGATCAAGGTGTCAGCATCGATGCCAATGGAGGAGGCAGTGGCCAGGGCGACTGCGGTGCCCCAGGTGTTGGTGCCGCTGATGTTGCGCAGCGCCCCGTTGCTCGTGATGCCGGTGCCGTTGAGGGTAAGGGGCTCGGCAGCGGTCGTGATGCCACCCTGGATCTCCAGAGCCGCTCCGGACGCAACGCTGGTTCCTGCGACGGTGCTTCCCAAGGCGTTGGCATTGCGGATGTTCAGCACCCCCGTAGCCACCGTGGTACCACCGGTGTAGCCATTGGAGGTGTTGATCACCGTCGTGCCGGTGCCGTTCTTGGTCAGAGTGGCTCCACCGAAGATACCGAAGGCACCCTGGATGGTGTAGGTGTTGGCGGTGTTGTTGAAGGTGATGTTGCCGGGAAACACGTTGGCCGCATTGATGCCCACGGTGAACGAAGACGCCGTATCATCAAAGGTCAGTGCGTCACCCGTGAAGAACTTTTCGGCTACGGGCACTGCCGATTCCCAGTTCGTGGTGGTGTTCAAATCCCAGAAAGTCGGATTTGTGCCGTCGTTGCCCTTCCAGACAAGGCTGACAGGGGCGGTGTCGATCAGCAGTTGGGTTCCACTGATGTAAAGACTTCCACGTCCGGTGTAGATGAAGTTGTTTCCAACTCCGCCAGCCGTCCCGATGATACCACCGGGAGCGCTGAGAACGACGATGCCTGTGCCAGTGACAGGCACTGTCGGCGCAACTGTCACTGATGCGCCCGTGGCGTTCACGGACGCGGCGGTGAGGTAGGTGCCGCTGGTGCTGGGGTCGAAGGCGAGATCGCTGGTGCCACTGAAGGTCAAAGCGCCGGAGGTGGAGCCCTCGCCACTGAGGTTCGCACCGTTAGCGACGCCCACGTTCGAAGCAAGCGAGCCCGTGAGGTTCAGGGTCCCGACATTGACCGAGGTCGCGCCGGTGTAGGTGTTGGCACCGGAGAGTGTCAGAACGCCAGCGCCGGTTTTGGTGAGACCGCCCGAGGTGTTGGCGGTGGCCAGGGCTGAGGTTGTAAATGGAGCGATGCTTCCGCCTCCGCCCGAGAGCGTGATGGTGGGAGTTTCAGTGGCAGCGTAGGTGCCCCGATTCGTGATGACGATGCCGTTCACCTTGCCGCTTCCAACGTCAATGACCGCGTATCCGGATGCTGGCACACCGCCGGTGGCGGCGGGGGCACTGAAGACAACCGCCGGAGCCCCGATGTAACCAGAGTTGCCGCTCAGCAGCGAAACATCGCCGATATCGGCCTGCGTCACACCGACACCGCCGGCACCGCTAATGGGATAGGCGATGGTGGTTGCAAAGTTATTCGTATCGACCGTCAGGCCGCCGGTGAAATTCGAACTGGTGCCAATTTGGGTGTTGAACGCGGCGTTCGCGTTGTTGTTGTTCGTGATCGCCCCATAGAGGGTCGCAGTGATGGTATGACCCACCGCGCTGGCCGCCGGAAGCCAGGTCATCGCCGCATTGGATTTCAACGTGCCGCCTCCGAAGTTGAAGTGTTCAAAATATTGGCCACTGGCGTTCGTGTTGGACTGAACGATGGCCGAACCCACACTCAACGTGCCGCCTGCCAAATTCACAAACCCCCGGGTATTGGTAAATGCGGCGGATCCGAAGCCAAATTGGATTGGCCTGACACCGGTGTCCACGTTACCGCCCGCAATGTTCAGCGCTCCGCGCGCGTTGGAGGCGTCCATCGTGATGCCCAAGTTGGCGGACACAGCCGCAGTGCGCACGAGAGTGCCGCCCGGTCCGACGGTGAGTTGCCCGACTCCGGTGTTCCGGGGAAGAATCAGCCAATCGCCCGAGTTGTTGTTGAACGTGCCGGTACCGCCCACATAGACAACGGCAGTTCCGCCGCCTGTGGCCCCGACCGCGTCGAACCGGCCCGTGTTGAACGTACCGCCGGTGATGTTGAGGTAGCCGTAGCCACCGTTTTGGGCCACCCACTGGGTGTCGTTACCGTTCGTCCCGAGCGTGCTGGCACTGCCGCCGGTCTGATTCATGATCGCGATGCTGCCGGCAACGTTCGCTCCCGTGAAATTCTTGTAGTCATTAACGCTGCCGCTGATGTTGACGATGGTGTTGCCCGCTGTGTTGCCGTAGGCAAAGTTGCTCGAAGCGGCGAGTCCCGTCAGCGAACCGGTGATATTCAAGGTTCCGCTGGTCAACGTGGTATTGCCGGTGTGGGTATTCGCCCCGGCGAGAGTCAGGGTGTTCGTCCCGATTTTTCCGATATTGAGCAGTCCTTGAGTGCTGTCCGTGATGGCGGAGGCGTAGGTGCGGTCGCCCAGACTGGTGTCAAAAAGCAGGGACGCCCCGGAAGCGATGTTGGTCGTGCCGAGCATGGTCGTGACCTCCGACTCGCTGACGCCGTTGGGAATGACCAGCGAGGCACCGCTGGCGATCAAGAAACCGCCATTCACATTCCAGCTTGGAAGCACGCTGGTGGAAGGGATGTTGAGGGCACCCGCCAGAACATCGGTGCCGCCGGTGTAGGTGTTGGTGCCGGTCAAGGTCAGCGTGTTGGCACCGAGTTTGACGATGCCTAGCGGACCATTGACTGTGTCGGCGAGATTCAGCGAAACGGAACGACTTCCCGCAGTGGTGTCGAATCCGAAGTTGGCACCGGAAGCGAAGTTGGTGGTGGCCAGCATCGCGGTGACGTCAGAATCAGTGACCGCGTTCTGAACGGCCAGAGTCGCATCAAGGGCGACGGAGTAGCGGCCATTGGTGCTGTATCCTGGAAGAGCGCCCGTGGTGGCGATGGAGACTGCGCCAACGTTGATCGCTGCGTTGCCCGTGTAGGTATTGACACCGGAAAGCACAAGAGTGCCCGCACCGGTCTTGGTGAAGCCGCTGACCTTTGCGTCACCCGTGGCGGTGACTTCTCCAAGTGCGGCGGATGCCGTCAGTGTGCCGCTCGTGACGGCGAAGGTGGTGTTGAGTCCCGCAGCGGCGCTGAGGGTGATTGGGACGCCGGCGGAGGTCGAAATGGTCGAGGTGCCGGTGGAGGTGACCGTGCCGTTGAGGTTCCATGAGCCGTAGCCGCCTGCACTGCCGACCGTTGCGGTCAGGGTGCCGCCGGCCAGGGTGATGTTGCCAAGGGCGCTGTTGGTGGCGGTTCCGCCATTGGTCACCGTGCCGCCAGCGATGCTCAGGGCGGGAAGGATGCTGGAAGCAGAGGCGAAATTGTTGTTGAAGACGTTGCCGACATCGAAGCGGAGGGTACCGCCGGTGTTGACGGTGATCGTGCGGGTGCTGACAACAGACCCCAAAGCCGAGTTGCCACCTGTTCCCGCGACTCCAGCCACGAGTGTGCCGCCGCTGGCACTGATCGTGACGTTTCCGGCAAAGGAGTTGAGCCCGGAAAGAATCTGGGTGCCGGCGCCGCTCTTGGTCAGTGCGAGACCGGCCGTGCTGTTGGCGATGACGCCTGAATAGGTGTTGGTAGCGCCTGTCCCTGGATTGAGGGTCAGCGACGTCATCGTATTGTAGCCGGTGGTGGCGATGACGTTAGTGAGGAGGGCCTTGGAGCCGATCAGGCCACCGATGGTGGGGGTGGTGATGGCGAGACCAGTGTTTCCGCCAGTCCCGCTGGAGCCGGTGCCGAGAATGTAAGTGCCAGCGCCGCTGGTATCGATGGCGCTGTTCTGGAGTGCCGTCGCACTGTTGATGGATATCGTTTTGCCGGTGGCGTTGTTGATCGTAGTTCCCGAAAAGGTGTTGCCACCCCAGAGGAAGAGATTGCCAAGACTGCCGGTGACCAAAGTAAGTCCGGTCGTGCCGGTCAGGATGTTTGCCGTCACGGCCCCAGTGGTAGACGTGCCCCCGATGTTGATGTTGTTTCCAACTCGGGTGCTGCCGAAGAGATAGCCGTTGCTACCGGCGGTGATGGCACCGGTGAAGCCGAAAGTTGTAGTAGCCGCATTATCCCAGAATGCGAGGCGGGCATTCGGGAAGTTGGTGAGGTTCAGTGTGCTGGCGCAACTGGCGTTGTTGGCAACGATGGTGAAGGTGTTGGTGGTGGTCGCGACCTTGTCGAGGGTTGCCTGGGCCAGGCTGCCTCCGGTGCGCAGGAGCGTGGAATTCGCGCCCATGGAGATCGAGCCGTTGGTCAGGCCCGTGATCGTGCTGGCGGAGAGTCCGAAGGCGGTATTGGCTGCGACCGTGGTCGCGCCGCCGTAACTCAGGGTACCGCTGAGAACAACCGGGGAATTTGTGCTCGCTCCGTTGATCTGAACGGCAGTGGAAGCTCCACTGATGTTGACCGCAGCCGTGAAGACGGTTGCATTGGAAATCGCGGCGGTGGTGTTCGAGTTCGTGAAACGAAGGATATTGTCCGCGGTCGCAAGTCCTCCGGTGAAGGTTTGCGTACCATTGCCCACACTGGTGATCGTCGAGCCGGTCGCCAGCGTGATCGCGCTTCCTGTGAACGAATAGCCAATCGTTGAGAAGGTCAGCCCGTTGGCGGTGATCCCTGCGCCAACGGCGACTGCGCCAGCGGTACCACCGAAGTTCGCGGTGTGAGCACTATTCCAAACCACATGAGCCAGACCGGTGCCTTGGTCCCAGTTGGTGAGCGTGGTGTCCCAGTTGCCAGCGGTGCCTGCACTGACACCGTCACCGTTGGTAGCGATATTCGCCGTGCCGCCGTCCCAGAACCAGTTGGCGGCAGAGGCGGACTGGACAGCCAGAAGCGAGGTGGATGCGAAAAGAAATCTGAGGAGCGCGGACTTGGGTTTCATGGGTTAGGCTGCTGGATAGTGCAGGTTTTATGCTAGTCAACCTCGAATCCACGGACCAACCGTCCTACTTAAGAGGATACTCGGTCGATTTTCCGGGTGGTGACGCACCTGAGCACCACGGTTCGAAGCCCAAACAAACGAGAGCGTCTCACGGGTCCAAATGTATTGCCATCCTGCTCTCGTGTTGCCCGTTCACATTCAATCAGTCAGATCAATCACGGGTTCCAGATCCACGCGTCCCACAGCAGGCGGTAAACTCGGCTGCGTGGTACCTTGACCCGCTGGCTCAATCGTTCCCAATCCGCCCCGCTCATGGCTTCCAGCGTCTCCTGTGCCAGCCACGCGGGCAGCACCGTCGCCATCCTCAGGCGGCGCATCCTGAGGGTGGCTGCATAGGCCTCTCCCTGCGCGACCCAGTCATTGGCCATTTCCAGCCAGCGGGCGTGGGTTTTGAGCAAAGCCGTCAGATCTCCCGAATCCGCCACTGGCAGGTAGCAGCGACCGGCGGTTAGATCTTCCGGCAGATCACGCAGGATGTTCACCAGTTGAAGGCCCTTGCCATACGCGATGCCTTGTTCGAGCAAAGTGGTTTCATCCGCGTTTGAAAACGATCGACCCAGGGTGAGGAATCCCAGCTTCGTCCAGAACGCCCCGACACAACCCGCGACGCGCCACGCGTAGTCTTCAAGCTCGTCATCGTTTTTCAGGGAAATGACCGTGCTTCCCGAAGCGTCCGCGAACCTTTCCAGATCGAGGCGTTGACCGGAGATGATGATCGCCACGACCTCCCTCACCAACGCGGCCTCTGCCGGTGGAGTCTGCGCCAACCACTGCAGAATTTCATCGCCGCGTTTCAACAGGATCGCCTCACGCGGGTCCGCCGCCGCCAGAAGAGCTGACTCTTTTTCGAGCCCCGCCGGACCCCCGCGCTCGACCGCCTCGCCATACTTCGCCAGCAAGGCAAGCCGCTCGGCCACCGGAATCGTCGCAGTGTCCGCAATCGTGTCGCTCGTCCTCGCCAGCAGATAGCCCAGGCTCGCCGCGCTCCGCATCGGCCCCGGCAGCAGGCGCAGAGTCAGGTAGAAGGAGCGCGAAACGCCCTTCAGCACCGTGGTTTGCAGATCGCCGCTCACTGCCCGGAGCAGACCAGCCCAAGTGCAAGGACGCAAAGCCAGAGTGCTGGGAATTTGATTTCAGCCGACGGCTCCTCGATTGCAGCTTGCCGCCCATGCGACATGACCTAGCGTCCGTGTCGTCGGATAACGACCCTTTCCATCACGCAACCTCATCAACTCTGTGAGAGAAAAACTTGAGCAACTGAGCCAGCGCATGACGAGCACCGTGCTGGGTGCGGAGGTGCCTGCGCAACTCCTTCTGGTGGCCCTTCTTTCCAATGGCCACGTTCTGATCCAGGGCGCACCGGGGGTTGGGAAAACCACCCTGGCCAAGACGCTGGCAAGTTGCATCGACGGGACCTTCAGCCGCATTCAATTCACGCCTGATCTCCTGCCTGCGGACATTCTGGGCTACTCGATCTACCATCAGGGAAGCGGGCAGTTCCAATTCACTCCAGGTCCGGTGTTTCGCAACATCGTGCTGGCGGATGAGATCAATCGGGCGAGCCCTCGCATCCAAAGCGCGCTGCTGGAATGCATGAACGAGCATCAGGTGACAGTGGATGGGGTGACGCGCCAACTGGAAGCCCCCTTTCTGGTCGTCGCCACGCAGAACAACCTCTACTCGTCCGGCACGTTCCAGCTCCCCGAGCCGCAACTTGATCGATTCCTGCTCTGCATCAACATGATGATGCCGGATGTGGAGACGCAGACAACCCTGCTCCAACTCCACGCCCAGCGTGCACACAGCCCACCCTCGACCGGGCCCATCCTTCATGCGGACGATGTCCGGGCCATGCAGCAGGAGGTCTCCCGAGTGCAGGTGAATGAACGCGTCTGCCGCTACATTGCCAATTTCTGTGAGGAACTGCGCAAGCAGGAAGGCGGACGGAGCGGACCTTCCGCGCGGGCTTCCATTGCGCTCCTGCGGGCAGCTCAGGCGATGGCTTATCTATCAGGCAGCAGTGCGGTTTATCCCGATCATGTCAAAGCAGTGGCTGGCCCGGTGATGTCCCACCGGATTCCCGCAAAGGACTCGCGACAGAACCCATCCGTCGATCCCGAGCAACTCATCGCCCACGTGTTGAGTCACCTCCCCGTCCCATAAACCCTCGCGAGGCCATGCCTGACTTTTCCGCCAAGCCATGGGAGAATCCGTCTGTGGTGCGCAGCGAGCGTCCGCGATTGACCTCACGTGGACGCGGACTGCTGGCGATCTCAACCATCGCGCTGATCCATGGATTCTTCCTGCCGGAAGCGAGGTTCGTCCACTTCGGTCTGCTCGGACTGCTGGTGTTGGGTGGGGCTCGGTTTTGGGCAAGGCGAAACCTCCGAAATCTCTCCTATACCAGAAACACCCCCGACTCCGCGTTCGCGGGACAGCTTTTCCCTCTGATACTTAAGGTGACGAATGGAAGGGAACGACTGGATGCCTTTGCGGTGCAATTCGAGGACACCGTGGCAGGACCGACGGAGAAAGGCCTTCATGCCGATTGGCTTCAGGCAGGGCACTCTGCCACGCGGGAAATGCAATCCCGGCTGCTCAAACGCGGTCTTGATCACCAGGCGCAGACTAGCTTTGAGTCCAGCTTCCCGCTGGGGCTTTGGAAGTCACGCGGGGAGCTAGAGAGTCGTCTGGAGATGACGATTTTCCCTCGTCCGGTTCCGCCCAAAATGTTCGAGGATCCGAATTTGATGACGCTCCTGGAGGCGAATGAAGCCGAGTCCACGTTGACCGACTGGGATGGAGACTTTCACGGTCTTCGGGAATTCCAGTCAGGGGATCGCGTGAAGCTGATCCACTGGCCGACCAGTGCCAGAAGCCGGCATTTGGTGGTGAGGCAGTTCGACCGCCGACGGCCAAGCCGGGTCACCCTTGTCTTTCATTCGATCCGTCCGGATCTGAAGCCGCAGCCGGGAGACGTCTTTGAAAGCGCCTTGGAACTGCTCTGCGGCATGCTCCTTCAATTGCAGGAGAGGGGCATTCCGGTGAACATGGTCGCCTCATTCAATGAATGGCAGAAAATGCCGGCAGACTCACCAGAGCATCTGAATGCCGTGCTTCGAACTTTGGCGACGGCAAAACGGAAAGCTGAGAGAAATTTCCATTCGCTCCATGAAGTGCTCACCGGCACGGAAGCAGGAAACCGCGTGATCATCCTCAGTGATGTGCCGTTGAAGGAATGGCAGGGTGATCTGCCCGAACTGCCCTGCGTGAGCATCTGCCTGAGCATCGCAGAGATTTACATCCGCCAGCCTCGCATCCGGCCGAAAGCCGCTGCTCCCATTGCCCTCGCCTGACTGAGATGAAAGTCGCACTCGCCATCCACCTGTTCATGCTTTCCCTTGCGGGAGGCTTGGTGTGGCACACTGGAGAGTCGCCGTTCTTGCTGGCTGCTTCCATGGTGGTGGTGCTTGTCTATTTGCTTCTCAGTATCAGGCAGGAACCGCTGACAGGGGCCACAAAACTGATCTCGGGTGCCCTGCTCATGGGCGTCTGTGTGCTGTTGTTCGGGACCAGCCAGAAGGTGCTGTGGCCATGCCTGCTGGCGCTGCCGCAGCTCTTGTCGGCCATGCACTGTATTTGGGAAATCCAGCACGCGGGCAAAGTCAAAGAGGTCGAGTCCACCAGGATCAGGCGCTCCATTTTCACGCTGGGATTTTACGCAACTCTGGGTCTCGCGTTCTTGATGCTGCACTCCACCCCTTTCAACCTCGAACCTCCCACGGGCAGGATGCTTGCGGTTGTCAGCTCGATGATGGGATTTATTGCTTGGGAGGCGAGTCGCGCAGGACGCCTGAAACACGGGGAAACCACTCCTCTAACAGGCAATGGATTTGTCGTTCGGATCGCGCTCATGGGATTGGGAACGGTGATGTTCGTGTTCCTGTTCGCAGTGGCTCTTCCGTTCGTGTCAGACGCACTGTGCGACTTTTCAAACAAACTGAAATCGCCACAAGATCCGCCTGATCCAAAGCCTCTGGAGAAGCTGGCAAGCCAGTCCGGCGACTCCGATGGGGCTCAATCCGGCGAAGAGTCCGATTCAAACGCAGGGCCGGAACTGGTGAACCGCACAGGACAGGTCCGCCTTCCGAATCGTGGAAAACTTGAACTCAGCGACGAAGTCCGCGTGGTTCTCAAATTCGAGGATCCCGCCCAAGTCGAGGCGCTAACCAAGCAAGGGCCGCTTTATGTGCGCACGCTGGCCGTGAGCAAATTTGAAGGCAACCAGTGGGAGAGCGATAGTCCTTCCGGCTTCTGGCGGAAGGATTCCAGTGATGGCCGCCTTGATGGCAGGGTGGATGTGGGCAGCACGCCATCGCCTGGAGACATCGCTCACGAAGTCTTTCTCCTGGAAAGCAATGGTCAGGCCCTTCCAGCGCTTGCGGGTGTCACCACCTATGCATTGCCGGAGATTCTTGTGCTTCCAGACGATTGGTTTCAAAACGCGGCGACCGGCAACATCCGATACAAGGCATGGTCCAGGCCGCTCGACATCCTGTCGCTTTCCAAATCGAACTCCGAGCCCGGAAGACCAGGTCCGGCGTATCTCACCAAGCTCGACACAGCCTTCGGGACTCGACTGACAGAGACCGCCGAAATGATCACGACCGGGCGCAAGGATCTGTCAGGCCGCCTCGAGTTGCTCCGACAGTTTTTCCAAACCAACTTCATCTACAGCACAACGGTGGAGAACAAATCCAGCAAACCGCCGCTGGAGAATTTCCTCTTCGTGGACAAGAAGGGCTACTGCGATTTCTTCGCCAGCGCCGCCGCATTGATCCTTCGCCACATGGACATCCCCTCGCGAGTCGCCTTTGGTTACAAGGCGGGCGAGCATGATGCCGCAACGGATACCTGGATCTTCCGCGAACTCCACGCCCACTCATGGACTGAAGTCTTCGTGAAGGATCAGGGCTGGGTCATTTGTGATTTCACGCCTTCCTCCAGCGATTCCCCTTCGGTCGCAGGATCTGCGCCTTCATTTGATGCGGCCGCTTTCAAGGACGCCGGGGCGCTGGGGCCAGGAGGCGAAAACAAGCTCTGGAACAAAGCCGAATCCCTCCAAACCCTCCGATCGCCATGGCTGTCAGTCATCGTGGCGCTCGGATTGCTCGGCGTGATCCTTGGATTCCTCCTCCAGCATCGCAAGCCAGGGCAAAGCGCCGCACGCAAGGCCGCACGGAAGCGTGCCAGGAGCGAGCAACAACCCGCCTACTTCCTCGAATTCCTTCGCATGTGCAGATCCCTTGGCCATCCCCGTTTGGAAGGTCAGACCTTGATGGAATTTCACCGCGATCTCAAGAAGGCCCGGTTCTGCAACGAGGACTTCGATGATCTGACCGACTACTATTATCGGTCCCGCTACGAAGACGCCCCCCTGGATGAGTCCATCGAGCGCAGGTTTCTCAAGCGCATCCGCCAATTCCGGAAAGCCAAGGTCAGTGAGACTTAGGATTGGAGTTTAGATCGTCTAGTCTGCAAACCTCTCCCATTCCAAAATCCCCAATCCGCAATTCTTCTTGTTGCTCTACGTCCACATCCCCTTCTGCCACCGCGTGTGCCCCTACTGCTCGTTCTACAAGCACACTCCGGGCTCCACTCCGATCAGCGCGTTCATCGACGCCCTCGCAGCGGAGGCAGACCGACGTTTGCCCGAGCTATCGGAAAAACCCCGCACGATCTACTTCGGCGGCGGCACGCCCTCGATGCTCTCCCCCACCCATCTGGAGAAGCTTTTCAGCGCGCTCGGCCGACGCCTCGATTTCTCCAAACTCGACGACGTCACCTTCGAAGCCAATCCCGCGACCTTCGATCTAACAAAAGCGACCCTTTTTCGTGATCTCGGCGTCAAGCGCGTCTCCCTCGGCATCCAGTCCTTCACCCCGCACGTCCTGAAAAGCCTCGGCCGCGAACATGATCCCGAACAGGCCGCCGAAGCGGTCATGATCTTGAAGGAGGCCGGACTGCCAGCCGTGAACATCGACCTGATGTTCTCCATCCCCGGGCAATCACGCGACGACTGGTCGGCCACCCTCGGCCGCGCCATCTCGCTGAAGCCCGACCACATTTCCGCCTACAACCTCACCTACGAGGAAGACACCGCCTTTTTCGAATCCCTGAAACGTGGTGAGATGGACGAGAGCGAGGACCGCGACGCCAGCTTCTTCGAGCTCGCGAAACAAAAGCTCACCGACGGCGGCTTTGAGTCCTACGAAACCTCGAACTACGCCCAGCCCGGCCATCGTTCCTCCCACAACCACGGCTACTGGAGCGGCGAGGACTACCTCGGCCTCGGACCCTCCGCAGTTTCCACAATCAAGCGAACACGCAGCCGAAACGTGCCCGACACCGCGCGCTACGTGGAAATGGTCAGCTCGCTCGGCCATGCGATCACCGAGAGCGAGCAGCTTGACGACGAAGCCTGGCGACTCGAACGCATCGCCCTCGGACTGCGGACACTTGATGGCATTGCGATGTCCCTACTCGACGAGGAAGGCCAGACCCGCGCTGGCTGGCTGATCGAGCAAGGCCTGGCCGAGCGCACTCAAGATCACCTCCGCCTCATCGGCAACGGCTGTGCCCTCGTCGATCCCATTGCTGCGGAGCTGGTTTGAAGAATTGAGTGGCCAGGGATCAGGGGCCAGTGGCCAGAAAGATTCTTCGTTTCGAATTTTGAATTTAGAATTTAGTGCTTTGATCACGCAGTGATCTTCCGAGTCCTCTCCATCCTGCTCTGCCTGTTCGTCGTTTCCTGCATCGACTGCAAGGAGGAGCTCTGGCTCAACGCGGACGGCTCCGGAGCGGGCGAGGCCACCTACGACCTGCCCGCCAGTGCGGTGAATCTCGGCGGTGGTGAAGAGGGAATTCGGAAGTCGATCGAGTCCCTGCTGGCAGAGAATCCCAGCCTTCATCAGGAAAAGCTGGAGATTGTCACCACCGGATTTCGCACCAGGATCCACCTGCGTCTCACCTTCGAGTCGGCCTTGAAACTCGTCGATCTCTCCAAGCCGGAATCAACCAAGGCCCTGCCGCCGACCGCTCAACAACTCGCTGGCACTTTTGATTTCCGGCTCACGGGTCGGGAATTTGAACTCAACCGCACCATCGAAGCGAACAAGGCCTTCGCCGGTGGACTGTTCATGCCGCGCAAGGAAATCGAGGGCCGGAAACTTCTCTACATCCTCCACCTTCCTCAGCCGCCAGTGGAATCCAACGCCACCCGCACGGAAAACAACGGCAGCACCCTCATCTGGGACTACACGCTGGAAGAGGCCTTGAAGAAGCCGCTGACCACGCGAGTGAAGGCGCAGATCCCACTTCCTTGGTGGGTCTTTGCGTCTGTTGCCGCGATCGTGCTGGCGATCGTCGCGCTGATCATCCGCTGGAAACCGTGGCGGCGTTCTCCAAACGCCATGCCAAGCATCTAACGACATCCAATCATCAATAGCGTCGATGATCATGGATCGCCCACCTGAGTCCGACTTGCCTTTCGCTCGTGCGATGTTGCCTGAGGGGTGCTCAGATCTTTACGAGGCTCACATGCTGCGAGCCAAATCGAAGGAGGAACGATTCCGCTTCATTTTACGAATCGCGGCGGAACTTCACGACTCCCTGGTTTCACAAATCGATCCGGAAATCCTGATGACCCGAAACCCCGATTTCCTGCTCCCTCTGATCTCCGACTTTTTGCACCCCATCCTGCTGGCCGATCCAGAAATGGAGAAGAGGATCGGCGCGACGTCAGATCTGGTGGAAATGTTGTTCCACGTCATGATGGCGAATCTGGATGAATAGGCTGACTTCAGGCGGGCGAACTGGGCGCTTGGAAAGCGCCGCCATTCGGCATCAGCCTCTCTTCCGTCCTGAAGGGACAAAATGGAATAGCCAGGGGTACAACCCCTGGTCATCACCGAACCTCTATTGAGCCCTGAAGGGGCGACACGGGGCCGACATCACCCGCGTGCCCCATCGCGCCCATTCAGGGCGCATGCCAGATGACGCGTCGAACCCAAGGCCTTGCCCGTGGGCTATTTCATGACGCCCCCCTTGGGGCTGACATTCACTTGTCCCCGCTCTTCTTCGGACCCAGCGCGGTGCGTTCGATGAACTCGATGATCATGCCGGCGACGTCCTTGCCGGAACATTGTTCGATGCCTTCCAAACCCGGCGAGGAGTTCACCTCCATCACCACTGGTCCGTGATTGGAACGCAGCAGGTCGACACCGGCGACGTTGAGTCCCATCGCCTTCGCGGCACGACAAGCGACCGCGCGCTCCTCCGGGGAAATCTTCACCTTTTCGGCGCTGCCGCCGCGATGGAGGTTTGAACGGAACTCGCCTTCCTCGGCCTGGCGTTTCATCGCGGCGATGACCTTGCCACCAACGACGATGCAGCGGATGTCGGCACCCTTGGCTTCCTTGATGAACTCCTGCACGAGGATGTTCATGTTCCCGGCCTTGAAAGCCTCAATGACCGATTGCGCGGCGTTCTTGGTTTCCGCCAGCACTACGCCTGCGCCTTGCGTGCCTTCGAGGAGCTTGATGACGAGGGGCGCCCCGCCGCACATCTTGATGAGTTCGCTGGTGGCGTCGGTGTGATGAGCGAAGGCGGTGACGGGCAGTCCCACACCTTTTTTCGCGAGGAGCTGCAAGGACCGCAGCTTGTCGCGCGAGCGGGCGATGGCGACCGAATCGTTGACCGTGAAGACATTCATCATCTCGAACTGCCGCACCACGGCATTGCCGTAGAAGGTGTGGCTGGCGGCGATGCGCGGGATCACGGCATCGGCGAAGAGTTCCTCGCCATCGACGTAGATCTTCGGCTTCCGCGAGGTGATGTTCATGTAACAGCGAAGGTAATCGACCACGCGGACCTCATGGCCACGGGACTCGGCGGCACGGACGAGGGCGTCGGTGCTGTAGAGCTTCGCATTGCGGGAAAGGATGATGATTTTCATGTAGGACGGGTTCCCGGAACGAAGCGTTCAAGATCGCGCACGCCTCCCAACAAATGGGAGCCCTGCGGGTCAATGAGAAAAAATCCGGACAGCGCCTGCCGGCCGAGCAACATCGGACAAAGCATGACGCCGCGATTGGCCAGACTGAGCCGAATGCGCAGGCTGAAACCACCGGCCAGCACGGCCTCGGTTTCGATGAAAATCCTTCTGCGGGCGATGCCGGACGAGCTGCGAACCTTCAACGAGCCGACTACCGAAGCCTGACAGGAAATGCGGTCGCCGTAGTGATTGATGGTGACGAAAGAGACACGCTGCTTGTCATCGGAAAGCACGACTTCCTCGGCATGCAGGCTGGAGGATCGCGCACCGCTGTCGGTCTTCGCGTTGAGCGGCGAAATGCCGAGCTCAGGCAGGCCAACCCATTCGCGGCGGCCGATCAGCAGTCTCGGCATGCCGGTCTGTTTCCACGGCAAGCCAAGCTCGCGGGCGAGTTCACCAGAAGCGGTCTCCACCGGCTGCGGCACCGCCTTGAACGTGCGCGGGGCCCGTTTCATGGTGATTTCTCCAACAGGCTCGCCGCCATCGCCCGGGCCTGCTCGCCGCCGCCGCCGAGCATGCGGACGAGTTCCTTGATGCGGGCCTCGCCGGTGACCGGATAGAGCCGTGAACGGGTGCGTCCGCCGACGACTTCCTTCTCCACGACGAAGTGATGCGCCGCCGTGGCTGCGACCTGGGGAAAGTGGGTGATCGAGACAACCTGATGCCGTGATCCGAGTGCCGCCATCTTGCGGCCGACCGCGACCGCGACCTCGCCGCCGACGTTGGCGTCGATCTCGTCGAAGACCATCAGCGGCGTGGCATCCTGATCGGCGAGTGCGCTCTTCACGGCCAGCATCACGCGGCTGATTTCGCCGCTGGAGGCAATCTGTCTCAGCGGCAGAAGCGGCTCGCCGGGGTTTGGGCCGAATTGAAATTCGACACCTTCAAATCCATGTGGGCCGGGCTCGCTGGAGGATACCAGTGGCACTTCGAAGGACGATTGCTTGAAGCCGAGGTCCTTGAGCTGGCTTGCGATTTCCTTCGCCAATTTCGGCGCGGCCTTCTTGCGGGCGGTGCTGAGAGTTTTTCCGGCGGCATCGAGTTTCGACCGGCACTCGGCCAGCTCGGCGGAAAGCTTTTCGAGCTTCTCGCCACGGTTCTCGATCGTGTCGAGACGGGTGGCGGCGGCATCACGGCGGGCGATGATGTCAACCAACGTCGGGCCGTATTTCCGCTTCAGGCTTTCGATGAGGTTCACGCGTTCCTCCAGCGTGGCGGCTTCCTTGGGATCGATCTCGAGTTCCTCGCCATACTCGACAAGCGAGCGTTCGAGTTCCTGGAGTTCGAGCACGGCGGTCTCGAGTCCGGCGACTCGCTCGGCCACGGAGGGATCGAGTTTCTCGAGTTCGCGGACGAGACGCTGAACTTCTGTTAGACGCTCCAGAATGCCGTCGTCGTTCGAAAGCGCGGTGACGGCTGCACCTGAGGCTTCGAGGAGGCGCGTTGCATTGCTCGCACGCCGCCAGCGGTCTTCGAGATCGCTTTCCTCGCCGGGTTTCAGGTTCGCGGAGTCGATCTCGCCGACCTGGTAGCGCAGCAATTCGAGTTCCTGCTCGCTGGCGTTCTCCGCGCGCTTGAGATCCTCGAACTCCTGCGTTTTTCCACGCCACGTGCGCCAGGCTTCGCGCCAGGCAGATACCGAAGACTCGGAGCCCGCATAGGCATCGAGCATGGCGAGCTGGCGTTCGGTGGAAAGCAGCGACTGGTGGTCGTGCGGGCCGTGGAGATCGACGAGATGCTCGCCGATGCGCTTCAGCAACGCGAGTGTGACTGGAGAATCATTCACGAACTGGCGATTCGCCGTTTGGCCGACCATGCGCCGCACGATCAGATCGCCGCCATCACAGGGTGTGAGGCCGCCTTCCTCAAGGATCGCATTGATCGCAGAAGGGTCCTTGAGATCGAAGACCGCCTCGACGGTGCAGGTTTCCTCGCCGGTGCGGATGAGGGACTTCTCGGCGCGTTCGCCGAGCACGAGCTTGAGGGCACCAACGATGACCGACTTGCCCGCACCGGTTTCGCCGGTGACGCCGACCAGGCCGGAGCCGAGTTCCCAGACGAGTTCATCGACAAGGGCCAGATTGCGGATTTTCAGCAGGGTGAGCATGCAGATGGGAAAGCGCGGCCATGATGGCAAGGACTTGGCGGGAATCAACCTCTCGCGCGTACTTGACGCGATTCGGCGTCGCCCCATGCTTTTGGGATGAAATGGCTTGTCCTCGTTTGTGCCCTGACGACCGCCAGCCTGTCCGCTGCGCCGGATCCGGGCGGGAGCGGCTGGATGAAGGACTTGGACGGCAGCTTGCCGATCCAAATGCTCTCCATCCCCGGCACCCATGATTCCGGGGCCTTATTGGAACCGATTTCCGGGACGGCGAAATGCCAGACGCTCTCAATCGCCGAGCAACTCGCGGCGGGCGTGCGATTTCTGGACATCCGCTGCCGTCACGTCGGAGACACCTTCGTCATCCATCACGGGCCGATCGATCAGAAGCTGACCTTTGAAAGCGTGCTCGGCACCGTGACCGCCTTCCTCAAGGCGAATCCCGGCGAGTGCGTGATCCTTTCAGTAAAGGAGGAATACGATCCGGAGAAGAACACCCGCAGCTTCGAGCAGACCTTCGACACCTACGTTGCCAAGGATCCGGACCGTTGGTGGCTGAAAGCGGAGCTGCCGACACTCGATCAGGTGCGGGGAAAAATCGTCCTGTTCCGTCGCTTCTCCTCCACCTCGCAAGCGAAGGGAATCAACGCCTCGAAGTGGCCGGACAACACGACCTTCAGTGCTCCGCCGTTGCGCGTGCAGGACAACTATCAATCCGCCAATCCGGTTGCGAAATGGACAGTCTTCGAATCGCTGCTCAAGGAGGCTGTGGCGACGGGCAGCAACGGCTCCCTGTTTGTCAATTTCGCAAGCGGCACCAGCAGCACTTTCGGCATTCCCAACATTCCATCGATCTCGACTCCGATGAATCAGCAGATCATGACGTATTTCATGGCCCGGCCAAAGGGTCGTTTCGGAATCATCGTGATGGATTTCGTAAACGAGGAGCGCTGCCGACTGATCTACGAGACCAATTTGAGAAAAAACTGACCGCACGCAATGGCTCGACTTGGAGAGATGGCTGAGGATAGATATCAGCCATGGAAAACCACCAAGAGGCCGCGAACCCGCCTGTGAAGAAGGGGAATCATTTCCGTTTTCATCAACCTCACGTTCATCTTGCGACCGTATTCGGCAACGACTGGTTCGCCCTGAAAGCAGAGGCATTCGCCCGATTTTTCGGAACTCCGGTCTTCCTTGTCAGCCAGACCGTCTTCGTCGCCATCTGGATCATCCTCAATTCGATGGGGATTTTCCATTTCGACATCTACCCTTTCATCCTGCTGAACCTGGCTTTCAGCCTCCAGGCCGCCTATGCCGCTCCCTTGATCCTCCTTGCCCAGACGCGACAGGCGGATCGCGACAAGGCCCAGACCGATGCCGATGCCCAGCACCGCGAGGCGCTGGCAATGGCGAGCCAGGAGCGCGAGGAACTGGCGGCCCAGCAGACGGCCAATCTCATGATCTTGATGAAGCAGAACACCGAGCTGACCGAGATCACCAAGACCATGAGCGAACGCATCCAGACTCTAACAGAAGAGCTGCATCGACATATTCTCGCGGCCAAGTGAGGTGGCAGAGAGGAATGGATTTCTCCGCCCTTGCGCGTGTCGCCGGGTGAAACAACCCGTCCAGTCTGCTGGTTTCTCCCGCCTACTATCAGCCATCCCTGGGTGACTTTCCTTCATTAGGATGCTTCTTGTTCAGGCCTCTGAGAATGATGGGGCGGAGTTCACGATCTTCATGCCTAGCTCGGCCGGAGCCCGCGCCGTATCCCACAAATCGGTCCAAAGCATTCAGCGCCTCCTTGTAATTGCGAAGGCGTAAGTGCAAATCGACTTTGGAAAATTCCACGTCAATGCTGTCCCTTCCAAGCATATTGTCGGGAGGATGGTCCAGACCCTTGAGGGCCTCCATCGTTTCGATTCCATCCGCATCGAGTAGTCCACCTCCAAAGGAATCGAGACGAATGGCATAAATTGTCGCCGCTTTGTCAATTCCGGCAGCGAGACGTTTCCTGGCATCTTCAATTTCCGGCAGAATATTCGATTTCAAATTTTTGCTGAGCTCAGTGTCGGGGAAGGCAGACACCACTTCATCCAAAGCCTTTTGGGCGGCTGCGTAGTCGCGGAGAATCACGGCTGCCTCGATTTTTCCCGCCAGCACTATCTGCCGGTTAAACACAGAGAAATCAGGGTGACGGAGCAGGTATTGATCGATTGCAGTGGAAACCGCCGCGTGATCGGAACCCTCCTCCAACACTCGATTGAGATCGCTTGCCAGTTTCTTGAGCGACTCAGTGGCACCCATTTCCTTGGCGAATTCCTTCCTTTCCTCCAATTCCTCGGCCTGGCTCAGCACATCTTTTGGATCATTGCTGATGAGCTCGGCCAACACGTCCTGATAGTACTGATCAACGAGGAAATCGTAATTCCAAACCGGCCCTGCATCGAAGGCCAGAAGCCCCTTGTTCAAGAGACGGGCCTTCTTGAGTCCTTTCGCCTGACAGGCCTGCTCGAAGGCGGCATCCCGATTCGCGCGACGAAGCTGCGCTTCGTTCAGCACCGGAATATACGCGTCGGGCGGCTGTTCTTCGACCGAGAGCTCGGCGTAAGGGCGACCGCTGGGATCCAGCAGGAAAAACGTGTCGCTGGGATCATCCAGATCCTGGTGATACCATTTGCGAAGCTCCACCAATTCCCGATCCACGGGAGTCGCCTTTTCTCCAGATGCCGACGCATTGAGGGGGACTTCAAAGAGGACGAAATGTTCCGTGATCCAAGGGTCGTCTGTTTCCGTATAAAAGCCCTCTGTCGGCCACCATGGACCGACTCCCGGAAATGAAAGAAGGACATCTTTCTTTTCCCGCTTCGCAAGTTGTTGCGCCGCATCAAAATCCTCCATGGGGGTGCCCGCCACTGCGAGACCAGAGATGATCAGCAGGATTGCAAAAAGGATTCGAGGAAACATGGGAATTGACGGTTTGAGCGTCGGGCAGAAATTACTGAAGTCTACACCCTTACGTATTCATTTGAAGGCTGATCTCTGCCGATCTGGTTGGTGACCAAAAGCTCCTCCACCAGCTCACAGGTCCGGCGCATCCAGAGTTCCGGGTCGAAGCTCCTGGAGATTTCACGAGCTCTCGATTTGTAGTCGGGATTCCCGATCAGCTCATCGAGAGCAGAAACGATCCGCTTTTCCGTGAACTTCGC
This sequence comes from Luteolibacter sp., assembly GCA_031411755.1. Taxonomy (GTDB): domain Bacteria; phylum Verrucomicrobiota; class Verrucomicrobiia; order Verrucomicrobiales; family Akkermansiaceae; genus Luteolibacter. The sequence goes on from JANOBS010000213.1 coordinate 22,793, forward strand.
GGGTGAAAGGCCGAGCCCGACGCCGAGATCACGAACGCGACTAAGCGTGTCGAGTTGGTCATGTGCCATCGGTTGGACGAAGTGAGGGATGCCCGCCTGGAGGGCTTGGGAACAGGTGCCGACGCCGCCATGATAGACGATGGCCGCCGCACGCGGCAGAACCTGACTGAAGGGAATATAGGGAAAGTGGCGGACGTTTTCCGGTAGGGATGTCGGAATGGTCTGCGTGAAGGGAGAGAGAAGGATGCCGCGTCGACCGGAGCGCTTCAGGGCTTTCACCGCTTCACGAAAGAAGGCATGGCCGTGGGCCATTGCGCTGCCGGGAGTGAAGACGATCGGGGGCTCGCCGGTATCGAGGAAGGCCGCGACCTCCGCCGGGATTTCTCGAATTCCTTTCTCATCGAACAAAGGAAAGCCGGTCAGTCGGACCTGTGAGGGCCAGTCCGGTTGAGGCGGGCCGAACCAGTCGGGAAAGAGGGCGATCACGCGGTCCGGCGAGTGCCACCAATCGCGCAGAAGATCACGCACGGGAGGCAGGCCGTTTGCCGCACGGAAGCGGTTCAGGTCCGGCAGCAAATGTTGGTCGACGATCTTCGCGGCGATCGACCATTGAAGCGACTTGAGGAACTTCGGAGCGCCTTGGCCGAAGGGCGCGCCGTGCATTTCCGGCTGTCGATACGAGCTGACGAACAGCGCCGGGGCGAGATGAACGGAGGCAAATGGAATCCCTAACAGCTCACGCGCATTTCGGGCTCCGAAGGCGAGCGAGCTACCGAGCATGACGGTGTTTCCCGGTTGATGAAGCTCGCGGGCGATGTCGAGAATCTGCTGATAGGTGGGAGCGGCGGCTTTTCGCAACACCACACCGAGCGCCTTGCGCGGATGCCAGAGGTTTGGGTCGTCCTGGAGGCGTTCGAAATCCTCAACGGTCCCGAGTGGTCGGAATCCAAGTCCGGATTTCACCACAGCTTGTTCGAAATAGGGGCTGGTGATCACGAAGACCTCATGACCCCGGCTCTGCAGAGCGGATCCGACCCCAAGGAAGGGGTGGACATCCCCGGCGCTGCCGATGGCATAAATCAGGACGCGCATTCGGGCCTCATGCTGGACCGGATCCGTCCATTCGCAAGAGCCGATCATTGCGGACCCGGCCGGACTGTGCCAGCGTCGTCGGCGACTCCATGGCGGCTGACTTCTCCCTCACCTTTCTCGGCACCGGTACCTCGACCGGAGTGCCGGTCATCGGCTGCAACTGTGAGACCTGCCTGTCCGAGGATCCCCGTAACACCCGTACACGCTCCTCGATTCTGGTCAGCACACCGGAAGCGACCCTGCTGGTGGACTCCGGTCCGGACCTGCGGCAGCAGGCGTTGCGCGAGGGACTGACCTCGATCGATGCGGTTCTCTACACCCACGGCCACCTAGACCACGTCACCGGCTTCGATGATCTGCGGGCGTTCTGCTGGCATCGCGAGGAACCTTTGCCAATGTATGCGACGCCCGGTTGCATGGCGCTTCTGAAAAGCATGTTCGGCTGGGCGTTTTCGGAGGGAAACACCTATCGGGGTTATGTGAAACCGGACGCACGGATCATTGATGGACCATTTTTCTTTGGAGATCTGAAGGTCACGCCGCTGCCCGTAGAGCACGCCTCTGTCGAGACGATTGGTTTCATGTTCGAGCACCCCGAATGCCGGTCGGTCGCCTACATTCCGGATGTGAAAGTGATCCCGGATGCCACCCACGAACTCATGCGTGGGGTGGATTTCCTGATCGTGGATTCGCTGGGCCCCTTCCAGCATCCGACGCATTTCTCGAACGACGAGGCTCTGGCCGCGATTGATGCCATCGGTCCGAAATCCGCCTGGCTGATCCACCTCGGCCACAAGAACGAGCACGCGGAGCTCGATCGCTCAATGCCTGCCCATGTGCGGACCTCCTATGACGGCCTGAAGTTGAATCTGGCCGATCTTGCATGATCGGAGCGGTTGGGCATGCTCTTGCCATGAGAGTGTTCCTTTTCCTTCTCGCCGCCGTATCTGCCTTCGCGGCTGCGCCGGATCCGGCCTCGGTCGCGATCCTGTTCAACAAGTCGATCCCTGAATCCGCCAAGCTCGCGGAAACCTATCGCGTCGCCCGCAACATCCCGGCGGCGAATCTCGTGGGGCTGGATTTGCCAAAGACCGATGACATTGACCGCGCCGAATACGATTCGAAAATCCTGACCCCACTGAGACAGGAATTTGATCAGCGGGCCTGGTGGAAGCTTGGGAAAAACCAGGAAGGACTGACGCTGCCTGTCGAAAACAAGATCCGCTTCCTCGCGATCATGCGCGGAGTTCCCCTTCGTGTCCGCAACGGTCCGGCCCAAACTCCAGGAGGCAATTTGCCCAAGGAGTTCGCAGGCCACAACGAGGCGTCTGTCGACTCCGAACTCGCGGCGTTCGGCATCCAGGGACTGCCGCTCGATGGACCGGCCAACAACGCGTATTTCAAGAGCGAGAAAGCGATCGCCGAGGCCAACATGCCGTTTCTCGTGCTGGTCTCGCGCATCGATGCCGACACCTGGCAGACCTGTGAACGGATGATCCAGGATGCCATCGAGACGGAAAAATCCGGCCTTTGGGGCAGGGCTTACGTCGACATCGCCAACAAGATCAAGCAGGGAGACGACTGGATGGAAGGCGTGGTGAAGCAGAACCTCGCGGCCGGCATCCCGACCGTGGTGGACCGTTTCAACGACACCCTGCCGACCAACTACCCGATGACTGATGCCGCCCTGTATTACGGCTGGTACGAGTACGGTGTGAACGGTCCCTTTCTGAATCCGTCCTTCAGGTTCAGGCCCGGTGCCGTGGCCATGCACCTTCATTCGTTCAGTGCCGAGCAGATCCGTGATCCCAACAAGAACTGGAGCGCCGCGCTACTCAGCCGGGGAGCCGCCTGCACGATCGGAAATGTCTATGAGCCCTATCTAGGTGCGACCCATTACTTCGACTTCCTCCACAAGCGCCTCCTTGATGGCGCGACCTTTGCCGAAGCCTCGTGGGCGGCGATGCCCGCCGTATCCTGGCAGGGGGTGGTGTTCGGTGATCCACTCTACCGGCCCTATCTCCATCTGGATGCCAGCGGAGAAAAGCGCCCGCAGGACAATGATTACCGCGCACTGCGTCTCGCTGCGATCGAGTGGGGCAGCAAGCCGGATGAAATGACGAAGGAGTTGGAAAAGGCCACCGAACGCACCAGAAGCGGTATCCTCGCCGAGGCCATCGCCCTGCGTTTCCAAGAGTCCAAAAACACTGCCGAAGCCGTGATGTGGTTCCGCAAGGCGAAGAACCTTTATGTTTCCGATTCCGACAAATTCCGACAGGACTTCAGCGTGATCGGGATGGATCGGGCAGAAGGTCGCAAGGACGCCGCCATCACCGGCCTTCAGGAAGCCCGGACCCGCTACGGATCGATGCCGGAAGCCGCGGCCATCACCGCGTGGATGAACATCCTTTCCCCTCCTCCACCGCCACCTGCGGATCCGACCAAAGCTCCGCCGAAGAAATGAACTACGCCGGACTTCTCAACACGGCCTTTCCGGAGACCACGCTCGCCGAGCATGCCTCCGGGCCACTGCCGCCCGAGCTTGAACTTCAAGCCATCTGGTTTTCCGGTGGCTTCGGCAGGGACTTCCGCACGCTCGATGGCAAGGCGGTCCGCATCGTCCAGTTCGGCGAATGGAACCGTACTGCCGGGCCGGATTTCATCCAGGCGGCGATCGAACTCGACGGAGTAACCAAATCAGGAGCAATCGAACTCGACTCCACAAACGAGGACTGGGAACACCACGGCCACGCGATGAATCCCGCCTATCTTGAGGTGGTGCTGCACGTCATTTTCCAGCGACCATCAATGACCACCTTCACGAGAAATTCGGATCATCGTGAGGTGCCTGTCGTCGTGATTGATGGAGCTGCCTTGGAAGACGCACTGAACAAGCCAAGTGCCTCAGTGGCGATCGCGAGACCCGGCCGCTGTGTGCAGCCACTCGCAGGGATGGATTCGCTTTCCATCTCGAAACTGCTGGAAGAGGCCGCCCTTCATCGGGCTTCTCAAAAAGCCGAGCGCATGCTTCTAACAGCCGATGCCCACGGTCGTGATGCCGCGCTTTTCCAATCCACTGCGGAAACACTCGGCTATCGTGGCAACTCGCTCGCAATGCGCCTGCTCGCCCAGCGTGCTCCTCTCTCCGCGCTGAAGGTCGAGAACTCCCACGAGGCCCTGCTGTTCGGAACCGCCGGATTCCTTTCCCCAAAGCTCCACGAAAAGGCCCCAGCGGACACCCGTGAGTATCTTCGCCAACTGTGGGACACCTGGTGGAAACTACGTGGACGCTTCGAGCCAACTGGCGGTCGCGATCTTCCTTGGACTTTGCATGGTCATCGTCCGGCAAATCATCCGCATCGCCGTGTCGGCGCGCTCTCAGCTCTGGTCGCCGTGTGGCCGAAGTATCGGCGCATCGCTCTCGCACGACCATTCAAGCCAAAGTCCGTCTTCGAGTTCCTCGCCACACTCGATCATCCGTTCTGGGAGAAACGCTACACACTCACCGCCGCTCCCGCAGTGAAACCACTGGCCTTGTTTGGGAAATCCCAGGCGCTCGAACTCCTCGCCAATCATCTCGTCCCGCTGGCCCTTCACGAGGACCCGGAGTTCACGATCCAATCCTATCTCAAGCTCCCCGCCACCGCCGCGAATGATCGGGTGAAACGCTGCGCGCTGCGCTTGTTCGGCTCGCTAGAAGCCGCCAAACCGTGGCTCAGCCGGCTGGCCCATCATCAGGCGCTGTTGCAGATTTACCACGACTTCTGCTTGCAGGACACCAGCGACTGCGCGGCCTGTCCCTTTCCCGAGCAACTCGCCCAATGGCGCGCCTAACCATGCAAATCACCCTCAACGGCCAAGCCCACCCGCTCACGGAATCCACCACGGTCACAGCCCTGCTCCAAAGCCTCGGCTTCGCGGACAAGCCAGTCGTCGTCGAACTGAACCGCGAGGCGATCTTTCCACGGGATTTCGAGAAGACCGCAGTAAACAACGGAGATCAGATCGAGATCGTCACGCTCGCAGCGGGGGGATAACGGGAGAGAGCCAGACCAAGCCGTTTCCCAACGGATCTGAATGTTCATTCATGAGACTTCGGCCTTAATCGTTGATGCCTGCGGGACCTCGATCCAACTCTCGAACCATTCCATCCCCTCAGGCATGCAGGTATCCAATTTCTGGAAGGACTTCGATTACTTCGATGGTGATCGAAGCAACTCACCGTTTAGCGGTTTCATCTTTCAAGGGCTGGAAGGGGCGAGCCTCCATGTCGGCAGCGTATTCGGGCATTCTCCCAAACCCTACGATTTGGTTTTCTCAGGTGAGAACACCAGGAGATTGCGACACGACGGGGACCGCTTCGTCTTCACGGATCAGTGCAGGACCAGAACTGGCAAGGCGGACTGGTTCATGGGAACTCCCGAATACGCTCATCCCCAGGCCATCCATTTACCTCTCTATTTTTGCTACTGGGCGGTGTATCGCCACCTCCACGGCCCCAAGTCTCCATCTCCACCGCCGAAACAGTTCGGTCTGACTGTGACCATTGGTAATTTCAAAACTGGCGATCTCACCGCAAGGCGGGTGGCCCTCGCACACCACATTTCCCACTTCATTCCGGTGCATGCAAACCGGGCTCTAGCGAAGGGTGCTCCGAAGGGCTCGAAAATCATTTATCACGATGTTCCGGACAAGCTGGAGTTCATCTCCCGGTTTTCACACCATCTCTGCTTCGAGAACTCCTCCACGACCGGCTATCTGACCGAAAAGATATTTGATCCGATTTATGTGGGAAGCGTTCCTGTCTATGGCGGCGACCCCATGGCCAG
>JANOBS010000214.1:0-2573 GCA_031411755.1 Luteolibacter sp.
TGGTCATCCTGCCCGGCATGATCGCCTACGCCCTGACCAGCGATGCGGTCGCCGGTGGCTACTCGATCCCGCAGAAGCTCAACGAAGCGACGGGACTTTTGGAAAGGAACTACAATCAGGTTCTGCCCTCGATGATCTTCCACTACTTCCCGAACGGTTTGCTGGGGCTCGCACTCACCGCCCTGATGGCCTCCTTCATGTCCGGCATGGCGGCGAACGTGACGGCCTTCAACACCGTCTGGACCTACGACATCTACAAGGCGATCAACCCGAACAAGAACGACCGCGAACTCATGTCGATGGGCAAGTATGCCACGGTCTTCGGCATCATCGCCGCGATGGGATGTGCCTTGGTCGCCTCGAAGTACAACAACATCATGTCGATCCTGCAGCTCGTGTTCGGCTTCGTGAACGCGCCGCTGTTTGCGACCTTCCTGCTAGGAATGTTCACCCGCCGCTCGAACAGCATCGGTGCCTTCTGGGGCCTTGTGATCGGCACGACCACCGCCGTGATCTTCCATGGTCTCTGCTTCGCCACTGGAAATCCTCCGGGTCTCAAGGGTGCATGGATCAGCAAGATGATCGAGTTTCCAAAGGAAATGTCGCAGGGCTTCTGGGTGGCCATCGTGGCCTTCAGCACGACTTTCATCGTCAACGCCGTCCTTTCCCTGCTGACCAAGCGGACGAAAAGCGACGAGGAGCTTCGCGGCCTGGTTTACTCGCTGACCGACAAGCCGGACACCGGCAAGGACGCATGGATCATGCGGCCGGCCGTGCTCGGAACGATCGTCATGGTCGCCGTCATCATCCTGAACTACATCTTCTGGTAAGAATCCCGAACCAACTACTCACATGGACCTTCGACTTCCCATCGGCCTGGTGTTCACGATCTACGGCGTGATCCTCACCATCTACGGCCTCTCCACCAACGGAGCGGCGATGTATGAAAAATCCCTCGGCATCAACGTCAATACCGCCTGGGGGATCGTCATGCTGATCTTCGGCCTGGTCATGCTCTTCTTCGCCAAGCGCGGCAAGAAAGCCTGACCTGCCATTCGCTCCCAAACGCCCCGCCGGCCTCCCGCCGTGCGGGGCGTTTTTCTTGCTCAAGAGTTCTTGTTTCCCCTGAAATCCGGGTAATCTCGTCCCGAAACCTTTCCCCACCCATGCGTCGCCTGATCCTCCTCGCGCTTGCCGCTCCCACCTTTCTCCGCGCCGAGCCGCCGGAGTGGGAAAACGCTGCCGTCTTCCGCATCGACAAGCTTCCGGCCCGCGCCACGTCGTCGCCGTTTCCGGATCGCGAGTCGGCGCTGACGAAGCAGCGCTCGGAGTCGCCGTGGCGGCAGTCGCTGAACGGCCCGTGGAAGTTCAACTACAGCGGCAACCTCAAAGGAGTGCCCGCGGGTTTTGAGAAGCCGGACTTCGATGTGTCCGCATGGAAGGAAATCCCCGTTCCGTCGAACTGGCAGCTCCAAGGATATGGCGCGCCGCTTTACACGAACATCGTTTATCCCTTCGCGAAAAATCCGCCGAAGGTGACCGATGAGCCACCGGGATTTTTCACGAATCATGATCCCTCGCGACGCCACCCGGTCGGCTGCTATCGCCGCACGTTCACCGTGGCGGAAGATTGGAAGGATCAGCCGGTGGTCGTCGCCTTCGAGGGCGTGGACTCCGCGTTCTACCTGTGGATCAACGGTCAGAAGGCCGGTTACTCCGAAGACTCCCGCACCACCGCGCAGTTCGACATCACGAAGTTCCTGAAGCCGGGTGAAAACACGATCTCGGTGCAGGTGCATCAATATTCCGATGGCTCGTATCTGGAAGACCAGGACATGTTCCGTCTCAGCGGCATCTTCCGTGATGTGTTTCTGTGGACCTCACCGAAGGTCGAGCTGGCGGATCATTTCCTGCATGCCGGTCTGAGCGATGACTTCAAAAGCGGAACACTCCGTTTCACTGCCTCGCTGAAGAACCACGATGCCGCCGCTCACAAGGGCACCGTGGAGCTGGAGATCCTCACTCCGGAAAACACGCCGCTGTTTTCGAAGGAAGGCACGTATGATCTAGCGGCCTCTGCAGAGAGCACGATGGATCTCGCGGGCGATCCACTTCCTGGTATCAAGCCATGGTCGGCCGAGACGCCGGTGCTTTATTCCTACGTCATCACGGTCTCCGACGAGTCCGGAAAAACGCTTGCCTGCATCGGCGGGAAGACCGGGTTCCGTCGCGATGAGGTGAAGGACGGAAAGTTCCTCCACAACGGCCTGCCGGTTCTTTTCAAGGGCGTGAACCGTCACGACCACAACCCTCGCACCGGCCACTATGTCACCGAGGCCGACCTCCGAGCCGACCTGCTCCAGATGAAGCGCGGCAACATCAACGCGATCCGTTGCTCGCACTACCCGAACGATCCCCGCCTGATGGAACTCACCGACGAGCTTGGCTTCTACGTCGTCGCCGAGGCGAACCTGGAATCCCACGGCATGGGCTATGGTCCCGAAACCCTGGCGAAGAATCCCGACTGGCTCGCCGCTCATCTCGATCGACAGAAAAACGTCGTCGAGCGCGAC
>JANOBS010000215.1:0-7466 GCA_031411755.1 Luteolibacter sp.
CAAGCAGCAGGGAGGCGATGGCGAGTGGGATGACGATGATGTTCATGGATTCAGTGTGTGGTGGAGGGTTCCTTTTTTAAACTCACGTCCGCGCAACCAGAGGAAGATGACGGGCGTGACGATGAGGATGTGGAGCAGACTGGAAATCATCCCTCCGATAACCGGGACCGCAAGGGGTTTCATGACCTCGGAGCCCTGGCGATGACTCCAGAGGATGGGAAGAAGACTGGCGACGATGGTGGCGACGGTCATGACCTTCGGGCGGAGGCGCAATCGCGCGCCGTCCTTCACCGCCTGAACGAGGTCGTGGTAGGTGAAGTCGGTTCCTTTCTCCGCAAGCCGGGCCTTCACGGTCTCCTCCAAATAGACGACCATCACCACGCCGGTTTGCACGGCGGTGCCGAACAGGGCGATGTAGCCGACCCAGACCGCGCCATTGAAGTTGTAGCCGAAGAGTTTCTGAAGCAGCACGCCTCCACTCAACGCGAACGGCACGGCGAGCATGACATGGGCGGCTTCCACAGCACTGTTATAGACGATGAACAGCAGCACGAAGATGACCAGCAGGACGATCGGAAACACGATTGTCATCGTGCGGACAAAGCGCCTCTGGTTCTCGAAGTCACCGGTCAGCTTGTAGGTCATCCCTTCCATGTCGACGCTCTTCAGCTTCTGCTCCACTTCCTGGACGAAGCCGCCGAGGTCGCGGTCCTGAACGTTCGCCTGAACGTAGGATCGGAGTCTTCCATCTTCAGAGGCGATCTCATTCGCACCCACCTCGCGGGTGATCTTCGCGACCATGCCGAGAGGGATCGGCGATCCCATGGGGCCTGTGCCGCCGGATCCTCCAACAAGGATTCGGCTAAGCTTGTCGATGTCATCGCGCTCGCCGCGCTGCACGCGAATCTGGATCGGGAAGCGCTCGCGGCCTTCGATGGTGGTGCTGACATTCTTCCCGCCGATGGCAACCTCCACGGCATCGAGCACGTCCTTCGCGCTGAGTCCATAACGGGCCATCGCAGGCCGATCGACCTGCACGTTGAGGTAGGGCTTGCCTTGAATACGGGAGGGAGAAACGCCGGTCGCGCCCTCGATGCTGTTGACGAGCTTCTCGATCTCGAAGGCCTTGCGCTGCAGCTTGTCGAGGTTGTCGCCGTAGATCTTGATGCCGACCTGGGCCCGGATGCCGGTGTAGAGCATGAGGATGCGGTTCTCGATCGGCTGGAGGAAGGCAGGCACGTAGCCGGGCACCTGCTTCATCTTTTCGGTGAGCTCAGCCTTCAGCTTGTCGATCGTCATGCCCTCGCGCCACGCCGGATTCCGTTTCACGCCGAACCATCCGTCGGCGATGTATTCGGGCTTCAGCATGATCGTGGTCTCCATCATCTCCGTCGGCGCGGGATCGGTGGCGGTTTCAAAGCGACCGAGCTTTCCTGCAACGGTGTCGACCTCCGGCACCTCACTCATGACTTTGTCCTGCCACGACATCACGCGCTGGATCTCCTTCAGCCCGGTCTTCGGCATCATCACCGGCATGTAAAGCAGGCTGCCTTCGTTGAGGGGTGGCATGAACTCGCGACCGAAGCCGGTGACGAGTTCCGCGACTTTCGGATGTCCGGAATCACGGAGATGCTTCACCATCGGACGTGGCAAGCCGAAGGCCAGCAACAGCGAGAATGAAAGGATGAGAAAGGCTCCGGTCACCACGGTTTTGCGATGCTTCAGGGCCCAGTCGAGTGTTGGCTCGTAGATTCTGAGCAGGAGCTTCATCAACACATTCCGATCTTCGGAGTGAAACGGTCCGCGAACCAGAAGCGAGCACAGCACCGGCACCAGCGTCACGGCCAGTAGGGTCGAGCCGATCATTGCAAATGTCTTGGTGAAGGCGAGGGGATGGAAAAGTTTTCCCTCCTGTCCGCTCAGCGCGAACACTGGCACGAAGGCCAGAATGATGATTGCCATCGCGAAGAAAATCGGTCGACCGACCTGCTTGCAGGCGGCGAGCGTGACGGCGAGGCTTTCATTTCCGCTGAGTGGCGAGCCTTTCTTGTCCTCTGCCTCCTCGCAGTGGCGGATCACGTTTTCCGTCACGACGATCGCCGCATCGACCAGAACGCCGATCGCAATGGCGATGCCTGTCAGGGACATGATGTTGCTGGTGATGCCGAACTGCTTCATGAGCAGGAACGAAATCAGGATCGAGATCGGCAGGGGCAGCGTGACGATGAGGATGCTGCGGAAGTGCCAGAGGAAGAGGATGTGAGCGAGGGTGACGAGGATGATCTCCTCGATCAACGCGTGCTTGAGCGTGTCGATCGTGTGGTCAATGAGTTCGCTACGGTCGTAGAAGGATCGAATCGTTACGCCCGGAGGCAGGCTGGGAGCGATCTGAGCGATCTTTTCCTTTACCCGCTCGATGACTGCTTTCGCGTTTTCGCCGGTCCTCATCACGACGGTCCCGCCGACTGCCTCGCGGCCATTGAGGTCGAGCGCACCTCGACGGAAATCCCCGCCGATCTGCACAGTGGCGATGTCCTTGAGATAGATCGGTGTGCCCTCCATGGCTTTCACCGTGACGAGTTCCAGATCCTCCGGGCTGGTGACGAGGCCAATGCCGCGCAGCACGAACTCGGCTCCATTCTCCTCAACCACTTTTCCACCGACATTGAGGTTCGCGTCCTGAACGGCAGTCATCACATCCATCAAGGTCACGTTGGCGGCGCGCATTTTCGTGGAGGAAAGCTCCACCTGATACTGCTTCACGAAGCCGCCGATGCTGGCGACTTCTGCCACGCCCTGGACGCTGCCGAGCTGATAGCGGACGTACCAATCCTGGAGCGATCGGAGCTGGGCCAGGTCATAGCCGCCGTCCTTCGCTTTCGCAGGATCGACGTCGAGGTAGTATTGGTAAACCCAGCCGAGTCCGGAGGCATCGGGACCGAGTTGGAGCTTCACGCCCTCGGGCATCGAACTCTGGAGAAAGTTCATGCGTTCGAGCACGCGTGCTCTTGCGAAGTAGGTGTCGATCTTGTCCTCGAAGATGATCGTGACGAGTGAGAAGCCGAACATCGAATTGGCCCGGACTTCCTTCACTCCTGCGAGACCTTGCAGACCGGTGGAGAGTGGAAAGGTCACCTGGTCCTCCACCTCCTGCGGGCTGCGCCCCATCCAGTCGGCATAGACCAGCACCTGGTTCTCGGTGAGATCCGGGATGGCGTCGACCGGTGTCTGGTAAAGCGCCTTCATGCCCAGCGCGATCAGCAGCAGCGCCCCGCAGGCAACGAGGAACCGGTTTTTCAGGCTCCATTCAATGATGCGTTCGATCATGGTTCGGTCTTGTCAGGGTTTGATCTCGGTCGCGCAGTCCTGCATTTCCTTGCCGAAAAACGGATTGAGTCCGGGACGTCCGCCGAGCTGGAGCCAGCGTCCCTTTTTCGCAGCACCGGGGATGGCCTGGTTCACCATCGAGCATTCCCAGATATCAAACGCGGGCGCGCCCTCAATGTTGCGGAGGGTTTGCAGCACCTTGGTGGCAGCGATTGTGAATTTCAGGAACGCGGACCGTGCGCTTTTCAGATCCTCGAACCCGTGGAAATGACGGGCTTCGTCGAGCGCATCGAGCGCCGCTGAATCGGATGAGGACTTTCTAAGGACTTCGGTCAGTGCGGAGGTCTCCATCATCGAAGGGGCGCTGGCCTTGTTGAAGGCGACGAGATCATCGGTCGCGAGGGCCTTCGACATCTCGTCCGCCATCTTGAGAAAAATCGTCAGGGCGTTCTTCTGTTCTTCGTTCAGTGACTTCACCTCGCTGGCCTTGGCTGGCGGTGCTTCCTCGCTCATGAACGAGCGGTTCATTTCCGCTTGGCCATCAATGAGGAGGTTGCCGTTGGTCACGACCTTGTCGCCCTCCTTGAGTCCGGAGAGGATCTCAAGGAGCGCATCGCCACGACGTCCGACCTTCACGACACTCCGGGCATAGGCCCCATCGCCGCGATCCACATAAACGACGGCTTCAGGTCCCGTTTGGATCACGGCGGAGCGGGGGACTGTCAAGACCGCCGGGGCCTCCACATTCACGCTGCCATCCGCATAGAGCTTGTGAAGCAGCTCGCGGCTTCCGTTCACCAAGGGGTTCGGAAGAATCACGCGAACATTGGTCGAACGTGTGGCCTCGTCGAAGTTCGGGTCGATGAAGGCGATCTTTCCTTCGAATGTCCGGCCGGGTAGCGAAGGCGTGTTGATGAGCACGGTTTCGCCTAGCTTTACCCACGGCATGTCTTGTTCGTAGGCGCGGAACACGAACCACATGGTCGAGAAGTCCGCGATTTCAAAGAGCTTGTCTCCGGCCGCCACGGTCTGGCCTTCGTAGACCTCCTGACCGACGACGGTGCCGCTGATCGGCGAGAGGATTTCGGATGTCAGGGCGTCGGCCGCCTTCTGATCGACCGCGCGGATCTGCTCCTGGCTGAGGCCCATCTGACGAAGGCGAAGGCCGGCCTGGGTCTTCAGATCCCCGCTGAGTTGGCGATACTCCCGTTCCGTTTGAAGGAGGGTCGCGCTGTAGAGATCGGCGAGCGGTTGCCCCCCGGTGACCTCGGCTCCCAGGGTGTTGACGAACAGTTTCTCCACGCGGCCATCGACATAGGCGGACAGGATCCGATGGCGACTGGCGTCGTCGTCGATCATCCCGGCGACCTGCAAGGTGCGGACGAGAGGTTGAATTCTCGCCGTCACCGTCTGAACCCCGACGACCTGGATCTGGGATTGCGTCAATGCCACGGTGCCGCCGCCGGCTTCGCCAAAAGCCTGGCTGGCCTCGTAAATCGGTGTGAGTTCCATGCCGCAGATGGTGCAGTGGCCTGGCTTGTCGCTCTTGATCCACGGGTGCATGGCGCTTTGGTAGAACAGCGGCTTCCGCTCGCCGGAGAGGAGGTCAGCAGATGGCTTTCGCAGGATGAACCAGGTGGCGGTCACCGCGAGGGCAGCTGTTAGAAGAATGGTGAGGGAGGTTTTCATGAGTCAGTTTGGCTTTGCTGGTGGGACCAGTAGGTTGAGTTCTTCAAGGGACACGAGTTGCATCGCGATGAAACGACGCTGCTCCAGCCGGATGGAAAGAAGGGTGCGGTTGGCTTCGAGCAGGTCGGTGAGGGTGGATTTGGAGCTTATCCAGGAGCCTTCGATCGAGCGGGTCGCTTGCAAGGCACGGTCATGGATTTCGCCTGAGTAAGCGCGAGCCTGGGCCGCGGCGTTCGCGGCATCGGTGGCGGCGGTCAGCACCTTCGAGGCGACTTCCAGGCGAGCGGTTTCGATGTCCTGATTCGCCGAACGCTCGCGGTTCTGTGCGGCGGAGATTTTTGCGGCGTAGGAGGGTTCGTTGAACCAGGGCAGGGTCATCTTCAGTCCAACCGTGGCATCGCGGAAATCACCACCGGAGTAGAGACCGGTTTCGATGCCGACTGACAGCGCAGGCTGTTTTTCCCGATCGGCGATGCGGGTGTCGGTATGGGCGGCTGAAGCGGTGGCTCGCATCGATCTGACCTGGGGGTTCGCATAGGGAATCCTTGCGATTTCCGAACTGGCCAGGGGTGATGGAGGCGGGGAACTCTGTAGCCTCAAGGTTGGCCAAGGAGATTCCAAGGATCGGCCGAGCGTGAGGTTCAATCGCTGAGCCAAAGCATCCCGGCTGCGCTTCGCTGCGGCGAACACCTGGGTTTCCTTGGCGAGTTCTACGTCCAGACGTAGGGCGTCGACCGCCGAGCCATCGGGATTCGCCGCGCGTTGCTTTGCGTTGCCGGCCATGGTGGAAAGCCAGTCGAGCTGGCTGGACTGGATGGCGATGGCTTCATCCGCGAGAGCAAGTTCGATCAAGCTCCGTGCCGCCTCGGCGGAGATTCCGAGACGTGTGGAACGCGATCCTTCGACCTCCGCCTTTCTTAAAGCCTCTGCCTTCGCCCGGGTCGCTTCATACATCCCGGGGCGGGGAAGGGGCTGCTCGAAGCTGAGCCGGATATCGCCATCGTCGCGACGCTTCGCGCGTTCGGCCGCCATCAGGGACAGTCCGACCATGGGGTCGTCCCAGAGGCGCACGGCACGGATGTCATTGGTCGCCGCAGAGACCTTCAGCTTGGAGGATGCGGTGGAGGGATGGTGGTTGGCGGCCTCGGCACGGATGCGGGAAAGGAAACCGGCATCGACTAATTCAGGTTCGCTGGCAGGCAGCGCCCCGGCCATCAGCAGGCCGAAGGAAAGACAGGTAAGTGGATTCATGGATCATGTGAGTCATTGGATGAAAATCTCCAAACGCCGCTGGCAGGTTCGCTGGAATTCAACGAAACAACTGGGCGTAGTACGTCCTTCAGGACGCAGACTCAGATGACGAATCGACAAAAGGCCACGGACAGGGATACCCCGCCGAAGCCGATTGGAAGATGCCCGCACGCCACCGGCGCACGCACTTCCGAGGAGAACCTGACCGCGAACTCCATGACGAGCGTCTCGCTGGCGGGCTTGATGAAATCCTGTGCCTTCGAGTCGCTGGGGATCGGGCTCAGGGGAGCTTTCGATTCCTTTTCAGGTGCGGACTTCACACAGGGACAATGATCCGCACCACTGCAACAGCAGGAGGTGTGGGCGTCCGTGGCACAGGATGAATCGGCAATCGACGCAAGGCTGGACTGCACCTGGAGGAGCTGAATCGCCAGCACCAGGAACAGGCCCACCATGGACTTGATTGCTCTCACGCTCGGTAGAGTAGCAGATGGGGGCGTCTATTCCAAATAGATTTAAGGCCCCCTGAAGAACCACGGATCGGTGTGATTGCAACTCGCTTTGGAAACCGATCAAAAATCGCTTGCATGTATTACCTATACCCCCTATACCTATATAATGCGACGTGACGAAAACCAGTCCACCCCATTGCTGGCCAGGGTAAAGAAGATCTCCGGGCAGGTCAAAGGGGTCGGAAAAATGATCGAGGACAACCGCGAGTGTCCTGAAATCCTCCACACCATTTCCTCGATCCACTCGGCACTCAGGAGTCTGGAGGCCTTGCTCCTTGAGGACCATGTGCGGCATTGCGTTTGTGATGCTGTTGGCGATCCCGACCAATTGGAGCGCCGCCTTGAAGAGATCATCACCTTGTACAAGCGCCGTCTGGCCTAATCTATTTCAAACATGAATTGCTGCCACACTCCCGCCACTCCGACTCCACCCACGCCTTCCTGTTGTGGTGGGCATGACCATGCGAAGTCATCGGCTGAATCAAGCGCCAAGCCCGGACAATTCACTTGTCCGATGCATCCCGAGGTCGTTTTCGATGTGCCTGGAGACTGCCCGAAATGCGGGATGGCGCTGGAGCGGAATCCGGCGTGGGTGGCGGGAAAGGCCATTTATACGTGCCCGATGCACCCCGAGGTGCAGCAGGATCACCCCGGCGATTGCCCGAAATGCGGCATGGCTCTCGAACC
>JANOBS010000216.1:0-6743 GCA_031411755.1 Luteolibacter sp.
CGGGATGAGTCTGGATCCAGGCGTGCTCGATTTGCAGAACAAGGTCGTCTCCCAGTTTGGGCAGTGTGCGGGCCATGCACGAAGACTCCAGTAATCCACCCTGATATTAAAGTCAAAAAGCTAGAAATCTTTGGTATTAGAGAGGCAGAATAGGGCTATTGGGTGGGCAATCTGACCGTGCCAAAACTCAAAATGACCCATTCAACCAACACTCAAGTCTTCATCCGTGTAGATCCGAGTCATTTGACGAAGTCGGTGGATTCAGCCAGTTCGTCCGTGTCCGCTGCGCTCCCATTGTGGTAAATCCATCTGAGTTTTCCCCTAGTTGAGAAGCCCTAGCGCAGTGGCCGCGTTCCTCAATACCAAGGGCGCTGCTTTGGACGGAGACGTCCAAGCTCCTCATGGTTGCTGCATGGAAACGCAGGCGACTCAGCGGGTGCGGCGCGCCTGCTCTTCGAGGAAGATTTCCGCGAGACGGAAGCTCTTGCGGCTGAGTTCGCGGGCGTCCTGATCGCCGATCAAGGCCATGCCTTCCTCGGCAACCTCGCTTTGGAAGATCTTCCAGGCCTTCTTGGCGAGATCGTCTGAATCCAACTGCACACGCGGGCCCTGCTGGCGTGGCGGCGCGGCTTCCACCGGCTCGGACGCCTCCTGCACTTCACGCACCTCACGGCGTGGCTGGGACTGTGGCTGTCGGGGTGGAAGTGGGGCGGCTTCGGAGGAGCCAACCACGGCAGGAGCTTGTCCACCCTGGCCGCCCTTCTTCTTGCGGCGACGCTTGCGCTTTCCGGAGGTCGGCGGTTGGTTGCCACCTTGAATGGTCTCGACTTCCGGCCAGGCGTTGCGTGGGGAATCCTCCTGAGGCTCCTGGATTTCACGGCGGCGGGCTTCGACGCGTGGTGCCTCGTCCCGCTCCGGCTCAGGAGCGCGACGGCTTTCTTCAGAAGGAGTCTGGGGAACCTCGGGGAGGCCACTGGTGTCCTTGGCAGGTTTGGCCACAGCCTTGACCGCCTTGGCAGCCTTCTTGGCTTTCGGGGCGGCCGCCTTGCGCGGTTTCTTGGCAGGACTTTCTTCCGGGGACGGGCTCTCTTCGCTCATGTGTTGAAAACAAGAAGCCCGCCGGAGAGGCGGGCGTCGAGTGGAAAGGAAACTTTCGGAACAGGATGATCGGATCAGCGGCCGATGTCATCGCGCGAATCCGCGCTCTTGGCATCGGCTCCGGTCTTGCCGTCCTTGCCCATGGACCAGATGTCGTAGTCTGGATTTTCAGAGGCGGCTCCGGACCGATACAGATACTCCTGACCCCAGGGATCCCTGATGGTGGCGGATTCACCCTTGCCACTGACCCAGCCCTGCTTGCTGGTGCCCGGATCGAGCTCAGCGAGGTAGATCTTCTTGGCCTTGGTGGTGTCATCGACTGCATCCTGATACAAGGCCTTGTAAAGGATGTTCGACTGGTTCGTGCCGTCAGGGCTGGTCGAGGGCGGATAGTTGCCGTTGTCGGCCTTGTATTCCTCAAGTGCCTTGGCGATCAGGGCGACCTGGATCGTTGCCTTGCTGTTTGCCTGCTTGTCCTTCACGAATCCCAGCCCGGCCACGATGAGGCCGGCAAGGATGACGATGATCGTGATGACGGCAAGGAGCTCGATGAGCGTGAAGCCGCGACGACGCGTTGAAACGGAGGATTTCATGATCTGCTGATTGAGTTTTAAGCCACGGGCAGCGACTTCACGTCTGGCTGCCCATCGTGGAGATAATCTTGATCAGTGGTAGGAACAATGCAAATACAACCGCACCGACCACGAGGGCCAGAATCACGATCATGATCGGCTCCAGAATGGAGGTCAGGGCCGTCACCGCGTTGTCCACCTCGTCGTCATAAACCTCGGCGACCTTGAGAAGCATTTCCGGGAGCTGGCCGGTTTCCTCGCCGACGTCGACCATGGAAATCACCATGGCGGGGAAAACACTGGTGGCCTGGAGAGGCGTCACGATGGACTCCCCTTCCTTGACCGCTTCGTAAACCTTGTCGATGGCCGCGGAGATCACCACGTTGCCGGCGGTTTCACGGGTGATGTTGAGCGCCTGAAGGATCGGAACACCGGAGGTAACGAGGGTTCCAAGCGTGCGGGAGAACCGTGAGACGGCGCTCTTGCGCTGGATGTCCCCGAAGATCGGGAGCTTCAGCTTGAGGTTGTCGATGGCGGTGCGGCCGCCCTTGGTGGTGCCCCAGAGGTTGAAGAGGAAGACGCCGACACCCGCCAGGATGAAGAGGAAGACCGCGTTTGGAACGAACAGCGGTCGGGCGAGCATGAACTCGGAGAATCCGAAGACGATCTTGGAGATCAAGGGAAGATCCTCGTTGCCGACTTCCGCGAACATGTCCTTGAACTTCGGCACGATGAACAGCATCAGGAAGACGAGGATGGCGACGGCGATGAACATGACGATCACCGGATAGACCATCGCGGAGACGATCTTGTTCTTCAGCTTGTTGGCCTTTTCCTGATACTCGGCGAGACGCTGGAGGACGAGCTCGAGCACACCACCGAGCTCACCGGCCTTGACCATGTTCACGTAGAGCTTGTTGAAGATCTTCGGATGCTGGGCGAGGGACTCGGAGAAGGTCGATCCACCCTGCACGGAATCGGCAAGGGCATTGATCGTGGAGCGAAGCACGGGGTTCGGCTCCTGCTTGCCGAGAACGGTCAGGCCGCGAAGCAGAGGGAGACCGGAATCAATCAGCGTGGCGAGCTGACGGGTGAAGATCATCAGGATCTTCGGCTTGATGCGGCCGCCGGTCTTGGCAGCCGCCTTGCCCTTGGCCACAGCGGCCGGCTTGGCCTTCGCCTTTGATGCGGACTTTCCTTTTGGCGTGGCGAGCTTGCCCTTGCCCTCCTCGATCACCTGGGTCGGATAAAGACCCTGACCACGCAGGATCTGGATCGCCTCGGCGTCGGTGGAGGCCTGAACGGCTCCGGTCGTCTGTTCACCTTTGGCATCAAGGGCGGTGTATTGGAAGTTGGCCATGGAAGGTTGGGATTTTGTAAGCTAAGCGCTTGAGTGGTTTACTGTATGAATTCCGTCGTGGGGGCTGGCGACTCGAAAATGCGCAAACGGGAAATTCTGCTCAAAAGTGTATATCAGGTGTATTTCAGGACTTCTTCGATGGTGGTGACTCCGGTGTAGATGTTCCGGAGGCCGTCCTCGCGCAAGGTGTTCATGCCCAGTTCGACAGCCTTCTGCTTGATCACCACGCTGGGTCGCTTTTCGGTGATCATTTCCCGGATCGGGTCGGTGATGTCGAGAAGCTCGTAGAGGCCACGACGACCCTTGTAGCCGGTCTGGCCGCAGACATCGCAGCCTTTTCCGGTGAAGAATTCCTTGTCGCCAAGTTCGTGGGGCGAGACGCCGAGCTGCGAGAGGATCGCCTCGCTGGGCTCATACGGCGCGCGGCATTCCTTGCAGATCGTGCGGACCAGTCGCTGGGCAAGCACGCCTTCTAGGGAGGCGGCAACGAGGAAGGGCTCACAGCCCATGTCGACGAGACGGTTGATGGCACCTGCGGCATCATTCGTGTGAAGCGTGGAGAGCACCAAGTGCCCGGTGAGGGCCGCCTGGATGGCGATCTGGGCGGTATCGATGTCACGCATTTCCCCGACCATGATGCGGTCCGGGTCCTGACGCAGGAAGGCGCGGAGGATGCGCGGAAAGGTCATGCCGATCGCCTCGTTGACGGGGATCTGGACGATGCCGTCGATGTCGTATTCGACCGGGTCCTCGGCGGTCAGCAGCTTGGAGTCGATCGTGTTGATGCGGCGCAGCGCGGCGTAGAGCGTGGTGGTCTTGCCGGCACCGGTAGGCCCGGTGACGATGAAGATGCCGTTGGGCTTTTCGATCGTCTCGGTGATGTATTCGAAAATGTGGGGCGCGAGGCCAAGATTCTCGAGCGAGAGGTTGACCGAGGAGCGGTCGAGGACTCGAAGCACGACGGATTCACCGTGCTGGGTGGGCAGCGAGGAGACACGCATGTCCACCTGGCGTTCGCCGACCTGCTTGACGATACGTCCGTCCTGGGGAATCCGGCGTTCGGCGATGTTCATGTTCGCCATGACCTTCACGCGGGAAATGATCGGAAGCGCGAGGTGGATCGGCGGCGGCGCCATTTCATAGAGGGCACCGTCCACGCGGTAGCGGATCTTGAAGTCCTTTTCAAAGGGCTCGAAGTGGATGTCCGAGGCCTTTTCCTTGATCGCCTGGTAAAGGACTAGGTCGACGTAGCGGACGATGGGCGCGGAGTTTGCCTCGGCCTCGACATCGGCGAGATTTCCCGGGCTGTCGCCACCGATCTGAAGCTGGCTGAGGAGGTCGTCCATCGCCCGGCCTTCACCGCCGTAGCAGTCGTTGATCTTCTGCTCGACGAGGTAGTCCGGGGCGATGACCAGATGGATCTCGCGTCCCAGGGAGAATCGCAGGTCCTCAACGGTTTGAGGATTCAGGGGGTCGACCAGCACCACGTGGAGGCCGGCGTGGTCGAACTGGACCGGCAGCGCGCCATGGAGCCGGGCGGTGCCGGCCGGGACGAGTGCCAGCAATTCCGGTGGCGGGGTCCAGTCGCGGATGTCGACCATTTCGGTGCCGAGTTCGGACGCCACAATAGGCCAGATATCGTCACGGTGACCGATGACCTGGAAGTCCGCGAGGATTTCGGCGACTTCCTTGCCGCTGTTGTCCACCTCGGCAAGAATGTCCTGGGCGAGCGAGCGGTCGACGAGACCGCGCGATTGGAAGAGTTCAATGAGCTGATTGTTGTCCATGGGACGGAAGAAAACGGGTGCGCGTCAGGATGGCGGATCAATCGAAGTCGGACATGGTGGCATGGATCACCTCCTGGGCGGAGGTGAGGCCGGCCAGCACCTTGCGGATGCCGTCCTCTCGAAGGGAGCGCATGCCCAGTTCGCGGGCACGCTTGCGGAGTTGAACGGTGGTGAGTTCGGCGTTGATCATGTGTCTGACCTCGTCGTCGATCTCGAAAACCTCGAAGATGCCCATGCGGCCCTTGTGGCCATTGCCGCGGCATTTTTCACAGCCGACGGGCCCGAAGATCGTGGCGTCCTGCATGCGTCCAGCGTCGAGATTGAGCGCGCGGAGTTCCTTGAGCGTGAGTTCCGCCGGGGCCTTGCAGACCGGGCAGAGTTTCCGCACGAGGCGCTGGGCGATGACGGCCCGCACCGCCGAGGCGATGAGGAAGCGCTTCACACCGATGTCGGCGAGACGGGCCACCGAGCCGGGGGCGTCGTTGGTGTGGAGGGTTGAGAAAACAAGGTGGCCGGTGAGCGAGGCGTTGATCGCGATGTTTGCGGTTTCCGCGTCTCGAATTTCCCCGATCATGACGATATTCGGCGCCTGGCGGAGCATGGCGCGCAGGGCAGCGGCAAAGGTCATCCCGATGTCGGCCTTGACCATGACCTGGTTGATGCCGGCGAGCTCATACTCGACCGGATCCTCGACGGTGATGATCTTCTTGTCCGGCTTGTTGATGACGTTGAGACAGGCGTAGAGCGTCGTCGTCTTCCCCGAACCGGTGGGGCCGGTCACGAGGATGATGCCGTCCGGCAGGGTGATCATGCGCTCGAAGATTTCCTGGTCGTCGGAGAAGAATCCGAGCTGCGGCAAGCCCAGCACGAGAGCCGACTTGTCGAGGATACGCATGACGATCGATTCGCCGTGGTTTGAGGGGACGGAGGAAACGCGGAGGTCAATCTCCTTGTCGCCGCCCATCTTGAGCTGAATGCGGCCGTCCTGTGGAAGGCGCTTTTCCGCGATGCTCATCGTGCTGCTCATCACCTTCAGACGGGCGATGATGGCGGGCAGGAGCTTTTTCGGATGGTTCGCCACCTCAACCAGCTTTCCGTCCATGCGATAACGGATGCGGACGGAGGTCTCGAGCGGCTCGATGTGGATATCCGAAGCGCGCAGGCGGAAGGCCTCCGCCAGAAGGTTGAACACCAGCTTGATGATGGGGGCATCGTCACCGCCCTGATCGTCGGTTTCCGAAACGATTCCAAGATCACCCGCCGGGTTTGCGTCCTCGATGCCGTAGAACTGCCTGAGGCTTTGCTGGATCGACTTGTGGGTGGCACAGACCAGGTTCAGCTCCCGTCCAAGAACATGCGGAAGGCTGTCGAGCACCTCGAAGTTCAGGGGGTCGGAAACAGCCAGCGTGAGGGTGAATCCGTCATCCTCCACCGGAATGACATGGTAGCGCCGGGCCACATCCTCTGGCACTGCTTCGGTGATGCCGGGATTGAATGTCACGGCATCCAGGTTGACATGAAGCATGCCGGAGTTTGCGGCCAGCACATCGGCGACGGCCTCCTGGGTCAATGAACCGTCGGCGAGGAGTCGTTCGATGAGGGTCTCCCGACCGGAAAGAGACTGCCGGGCACGGGCCAAATCATCGTCGCTCACGATGCCGGCTTCGGTCAGCAATTGGGCGAGGTATTCTTCGTTTGAAAACACGGGGCGGAAAATCCAGGGATGGTAAATGGCCCTCCCGCAAAAGTTTTACGGGCCAAGGCGTGTGGCAGATTGGTCAACCCTCCCCGGGGTTGTCAACCAACCACCACTGCCGAATGGCAGGTAGGATGCAAAATTCCCCACAGGTGTCATTACAAGGACCATCACCCCACCGCTGGAAACCGCGAAATCCGCCGCGATCAGGTCAGAGACGCAGCGCGTAG
>JANOBS010000217.1:0-2012 GCA_031411755.1 Luteolibacter sp.
CTCAAGACCGGCGAGAAGATGGACAAGGACCGGTTCCGTCGCGACCTGGGTGGCGTGATGGAGGCGTACACCGAAGTGCTCGCACGGGTGAAGGAAGCTACGGCCTGAGCCGATTCCCGACGTGTCACGTCCCCTGCCCCCTCCTGATCTCGCGTTCGACGAGGTGCGCCTGAGCTACGCGACGATCCTGCCCGGCGAGCCGGAGTTTGGCATCGTGCCTTCGTATCATTTCCGGATCCTCGGCGAGGACGGCACTGACTTCGGCTATCTGAATGTCCGGATCGGAAACACCGAGCACGTCCGGCTCTACGCGGGTCACATCGGCTACGCCATCGAACAGGCGCACCGCGGCCACGGCTACGCGGGACAAGCCTGCCGGGCGGTGGCGCGGTTCGTACGGACACTTTACCCGGAAACGATCCTGACCACCGATCCAGAAAACTACGCATCAATGCGGACGATCGAAAAACTCGGCGCGGAGTTCATCGAGGAGCTCTGCGTGCCGCCCCACGATCCGGCTTTTCTCGGTGGATCGCGATGGAAGCTGCGCTACCTATGGAGGCCGTGAAGGATCGTCACTCGAAATCCACTTGCATGCCCTCCAACCAAACCAAACCCTGCCTCACGACTCCATGATCATCATCAAGATCAGCATCGCCCTGTTCATCGTTTTCTGGCTCGGGCTCGGTGGCATGATGATCGTGAAATGGGGTGCTCTGTTCGGCGCGAATCCCGAGGATCCTTCGGAAAGCCCCGGTTCGCGCACCCTGAGCATCGCCCACATCGGTGCGGTCTGGGTCGGCGGCCTCGCGCTGGCCATCTACTTCCTGTTGTAACGGAGCCATCATTCACGACGCCCCATGAAAGCCATTCTGAGTCTATGGATCGTGCTGCTTTTCCAGACTCTCGATGCCTCGACAGAAAAGATCTGGCGCATCATGCCGATCGGAGACTCGATCACCGAAGGCGGTTCGACCTTTTCAGTTTACCGCCTGCCCCTCGGACAGAAACTCAAGGCTTCCGGCTGTCTCTTTGAATTCGTCGGATCGAAGATCAGCCCCAGCCCGATGGGTCCCCTCGCGCATGAAGGATACGGTGGCAAGAATGCCGAGTTCCTTGCCCAAGTCGTTCCGAAGAACTTCGAGAAGATGCCAGCCGACATCGTCCTGATCCAGGCTGCGCACAACCACACGACCGAGGAGAAACCAATCCCCGGCATCCTCGCCGCCACCGAGGCCATGATCATCGCCTTCCGGAAGACCAATCCGAAGGTCATCGTGCTCGTTGCCCAGCCGATCCTCAGCGGCAAGCTTCCGAAATACGCCTACCTGCCCGACCTTGGAAAGGAAATCCCGGGCTTCGCCAAACGACTCACAACAGCGGAATCGCCGGTGATCGTGGTGGATCAGGCAACGGGCTTTGACTTCGAAAAGGATGCCATTGCCGACAAGGTCCATCCGAACGCAGCCGGTGCCGAAAAAATGGCCCAGCGTTGGTTTGAGGCCCTGACCAAGATCATGAACACACCTCCGAAGGTCTCACCCTGATTCCGGCCTTCACGAATTCTGGACTTTCCTGATCCTGATGGAGCCGAGTGTCGGACTTGAACCGACGACCTGATGATTACAAACCTCATTCTCAGGCCCTCTAATAATCTAATCATCAATGATTTAAAATAATGGTAACAGATTCGGGTAACAAAAACTCACCGAATTTGCTGATGCTAGCGAGCTGAGTGCTAGAATAATTCGAACAGTCGCCAACTGCCACGGCAATAGATTTTCGGCAGTTCATCCGAACACACTTGAACAGGGCATGTGATCCAAAAACCCTGACCAAATGATCCCAAATGAGCTTGACTTGGAGGAACGGGCAAGTAGCCTGCGCGCACCTTCCCAACTAGTCACTGAGGGGGTGTTAATAATCACAGGCTCCCCACGAGTGTGGGGAGCCATTTTTATATAACACGCAATTTTAGTTGTGATGGAGTTATGATCTGCTCTGCAATCCCC
>JANOBS010000218.1:0-5119 GCA_031411755.1 Luteolibacter sp.
TCCTCGGCATGAGCAGCGCGAGGATCTCCTACGCCGGGATCGCGGATAATTTCAACATGACCGAAGGCGCGGCGCGGGTGGCCGTGCATCGATTGCGGAAACGCTATCGCCAGCGTTTGCGCGAGGAGATCGCCCGCACGCTGGCGGACGATCAACTGGTCGACGAGGAAATGCGTTCGCTCTTCGCCGCGCTTTCTGAATGATTTCCGGTAACGCTTTTCCGTAGACGTGTAAGAGCAAGATGAGATGAACGATCCCAACTCCAGCCCTTGCCCTGAATGCGGAAATCCGGTGCCGGCCGACAGTCAGCATCAGGTTTGCCCGGCCTGTCTGATGGCGCAGGCCCTGGCCTCGCATACCCTAGATGGTGAAAAGGCCCTCTCATCTCCGCCGCCCGAACCGGAGGAGATCGCCGACAAATTTCCGCAGTTCGAGATTCTGGAATGCCTCGGTCGCGGTGGCATGGGCATCGTCTACAAGGCCCGGCAGAAATCCCTGAACCGCCTCGTCGCGATCAAGATCCTCGCCCCGGAGCGCGAGCACGACGCGCGCTTCGCCGAGCGCTTCGCCCGCGAGGCCGAACTGCTCGCCAAACTCAGTCACCCGCACATCGTCACCATCCACGACTTCGGCGAAACCGGCGGACTGTATTTCCTGGTGATGGAGTTCGTCGATGGCGTGAACCTCCGCGATCTGCTGCGCGAGGGAAAACTCGAATCGAAGCAGGCTCTCGCCATTGTCCCGCCGATCTGCGAGGCCCTGCAATACGCCCATGACAAGGGCATCGTCCACCGCGACATCAAGCCGGAGAACCTGCTGCTCGATCGCGATGGTCGGATCAAGATCGCCGACTTCGGCATCGCCTCGCTCATCGGAGCCAGTGCGGAGAAATCCGGCACGCCGCCCTACATGGCCCCCGAGCAACGCGGCATTTCCACCGAGGTTGATCATCGCGCGGACATCTACGCCCTCGGTGTCGTCTTCTATGAAATGCTCACCGGCGAGCGTCCCGCAGAGAATCTCGTCGCGCCCTCGAAGAAGACGCCACTCGATGCCCGGCTCGATGAAATGGTCCTGCGTGCCTTGGAGAAAGAGCCGGAGAAACGCTATCAGACTGCGGAGGATTTCCGGACGAGGGTGGAGACGTTGGGAAACCCACCCCCCATGGTCGGCCGTCCTGCGCCCTTGATCGCCACGCCAGCCAGGCCCAACCGCTTCTGGTGGGTGTATCTGGTCATGCTGCCGCTGGGGATGTTTCTCGGAATCGGCGGCGGAGCCTTGTGGAACTACCTTTGCCCGAAAATCTACGAGGCTCAGACCATCATTCAGGTGATCCCGCGCGAGGGAACCTCGATCACGGCGAGCTTCTTTCCGATCGAGTTCGAAAAGATCCGCTCGACTGCCGTGCTGGAAGAAGTGGGAAGGCGTCTTGAGCTGAACCAACGCTGGATGATGGATGACCAGGAGGTAGTCGCAAAGCTTCGTCAGATCATGTCTACAACATGCAGGCGCGGGACCGATCTTATCGAGATCCGCATCCGCGACACCGATCGTGAGGAGTCCGCTGAAATCGCCAACTCGGTGGCGGAAGTCTTTCAGACCAAGGGCCAAGTGATCATCCATGAAAGGGCCTCGACGCCCACGACTGCGATTTCACCGAACGCGATCCTGCTCCTCGGCATCGGAGCCTTGGTCGGCTTGATGATCTCGCCGTTTCTTGCCTGGATGCTGGTGGTATTGTTGAGGCGGGGCATTCCCCACTCGTCCACCACTTCCGCAACACCCCGCAAAAGCAGCCCCTTGATCATCGGCTGCGGAGTGTTCTGCCTGCTGCTATTCATCCTGTTCCTCCTCTTCGGCGGCACACTTTTCTGGCTGAGGAAATCCAATTTGGACGCGGCGAGGCAAATGAGGGATGAAGTCGAGCAGCAGCACCGGGCCGCAGTCTTGAATGCAGAAGCCGCGCAGAGAGAGCAGAAACCAGAAAAAGCGCATCTCTTTACGACGGAGAAAATCATCGATGGAGTGCGTACTGTGGAGCAGCACTTCGTCACGGAAACCGGTGAGGTTTTCCCATCAGTGGAAGCCGCTGATCAGGCGCTGCGAGATCGTGCTTTGGGAAAAGTTCAATCCGAGGGTATCCCCCAGCCACCTCATCAAGAAAAGTAGCAGGATCCTTCTCTTTATTGATGTGACGAGATCGCAACGGGAGCGAAAACCCGCGCTCACATTTTTTCCCATTGGCTTTCCGGACGTTCCCCTGTTGGCTTTCGGTCGCCGATGCGCTGCTTTTATTCCCAGGATTTTGAACTCGAATTGCCCGCCGGACATCCGTTTCCGATGGACAAGTTCCGCGTGTCCAAGGACATGCTGCTCGACGGCGGGATCCTGCGGCCTGAGGAAATCATCGACGTCAGCACGGTGGCGCATTCCCACCTGCTGAAGCTCGCCCACGAGACCGACTACATCGCAAAGATCGAGTCGTCCACCCTCGGACGGAAGGAGCAGATGCTGCTCGGACTACCGATGGGGCCGAGGCTTTTCAACCGCAGCGCCACCGAGGTCGAGGCGACCCGTCTGGCCTGTCACGCCGCGGTCACCGAGGGCATCGGCGTTTGTCTTGCCGGCGGTACCCATCATGCCTTCAGCGAACACGGCGAGGGCTACTGCGTGTTCAATGACGTCGCCATCGCGATCCGCGATCTTCAGGACAAGCAGCCGAACATCAAGATCATGGTGGTCGACACCGACGCCCACCAGGGCAACGGCACCAACGCCATCCTCGCGAATGACCCGCGCGTGTTCACCTACTCGATCCACGTCGGCCGGAACTATCCGACGAAGAAGGTCGAGGGCTCGATGGACATCGAGACCGTGCGCTTCGTGGAAGGGGAGATGTATTTGAAACAGCTCTTCGTCTCGCTGGCAGCAGCGCTCGACACCTTCGCGCCGGATCTCGTCATCTGGATCGCCGGGGCGGATAATCACCGCAACGACCGCTTCGGGCAGATGCATCTTTCCGTGAAGGATCTGCAGCGCCGCGACGAGGTCCTGCTTCGTGCGTTCCTGAAAAACCGCATCCCGGTGGCCGTGCTCTACGGCGGCGGCTACAACCGCCAGGCCGAGTTCACCGCGAAGCTGCACCGCAACACGATCGCGACCGCCAAGCGCCTGGCGACCGAATTTCGAGGCCTGTGAGCTGGACGTTTCAATCCGTGGCGATCGTCGGCTCCGGCGCGATCGGGCTTTATTATGGAGGGCGGCTAGCGGCAGCGGGCGACGACGTCCGCTTTCTGCTGAGATCGGATTTTGATTCGGTGAAACGCGATGGCATCCGCTGCGAAAGCATTCATGGCGACTTCGCCCTGCCTCAGGTGAAAGGTTACCGGACACTGGAGGAGATCGGTCCTGTGGACCTGGTGATCGTTTCCTGGAAGACCACTGCAAACGATCATCTCAAGGAAGTGCTGCCACCCTTGCTCCACGAAAACACGCAGGTGCTCACGCTTCAGAATGGCCTCGGAAACTGTGAGGCCATCGCGGACATCGTCGGGGCGGATCGCGTGCTCGGGGCACTGTGCTTTGTGTGCCTCAACCGACTGTCTCCGGGATTCGTCAGCCACACGGCGGGTGGACGCATTTCAGTGGGGGAGTTCAGACCGGACGATCGTGGTCGCTCGCTTGAAATCGTCCGCCGTTTCAAGCTGGCCGGGATTCCAGCCGAACTGGGTGAGCCACTCGAAGAAGCGCAGTGGAAAAAGCTCGTCTGGAATGTGCCTTTCAACGGTCTCGCCATCGCGGAAGGCGGAGTGACCACGGACGTGCTGTTAGACTCTCCTGAGATCGAGCAGGAGATCCGCCACCTGATGACCGAGGTCATCACCGCCGCCCGTGTGATGGGGCTTTCGCTCGGCGATGAGCTGATTGATTTCAACATTGATCGCACACGGCCGATGGGGCCTTACCGGCCCTCGAGCATGATCGACTTTGTTGAAGGCAGGGAAGTCGAGGTCGGTCCGATCTGGGAGGAGCCGCTGCTGCGCGCCAAGGAAGCAGGCGTGGCGATGCCGCATCTCGAAGCCCTTCTGGCGCGGATCAAGTCGCGGATTGCGGCCCGCTGACCCTCACGTCGACGCCTTTTTTCCGGAGCGCGTCGAGAAACGCCGGGTCCGCCGCCGGATCGGTGACGAGGCAGTTTACCTGCGGGATGTCCGCGAAGAAGAACGACGATTTCTGGCCGAGCTTGCTGTGATCGGCGAGGACGATGGTGTTTTCCGCGTGGTCGATCACGCGCTCCTTGAAGACCGCCTGGCGGGAGTTGTTTTCGCTGACCCCGCGTTCGAGGTCGATGGCGCTGCCTGAAAAGAACATGCGGTGGATGTTGAAGCGCTTCAGAGAGGTCTCCGCCAGCAGGCCGATGTAGGAGCGCGAGCGGGGATCGTAGAGGCCGCCGGTGCAGATGAGGTCCAGGTTTGGCCGACCTTCCAGCGCGGTGAAAACATTCAGGGCGTTCGTTAAAATGGTCAGCGGAACGTCCGGGAGAAACTCGGTCAGCGTCAGCGCGGTGGAGCTGGCATCGAGGAAAATGGTCTCGTTCGCCTGGATCATCCCGGCGGCCAGTCGGGCGATCGCCTGCTTTTCCTCGCGCCGGATGCCTTGGCGTTCGGTGAATGGCAGCTCTTCCCGAATCCGAGTCGGACGGCTGGCTCCGCCGTGGGTCCGGATCAGGTCGCCGCGTTTCTCCAGGATTTCGAAGTCCTTCCGCACCGTCTCATCCGTCACCCCGAGGGCCGAGGCGGTCTCGGTGGTGCGCAGCGAGCCTGACTTCTGAAGGAGTTTCAGAATCCGGCGATGACGGTCGATAGCGAGCATGAATTGGTTTTTTCTGTGTTTGGTTGGGAAAATTTGGTTTTTCGATTGACCTGTCAATCCAATCCGGCGAAATCACGCCTATCGATGACGGCAAACCCAGTTGAATCGTCCCAGCTCGATCGGATGCTGGCCCTTTCCCACCAGCTCGGCGAAGAGCCGCGCAAGCTCGCGATTCTCGGCGAAGGAAACACCTCCGCCCGCAACAGCGACGAGACCTTCCTGGTGAAGGCCAGCGGCTCGAACCTCG
>JANOBS010000219.1:0-11323 GCA_031411755.1 Luteolibacter sp.
CTCGACGTAGGAGTCGGTTTTGACGTCGGTCTGCACCCGCATCAGTTGCTGCTGGGCGGTGGCGGCGGTGGCGAGGGCGAGCAGGAGGAGAAGACAACGCATGGAAGAGGAGGGTTGGGCTCGAAAAGGGGTCAGGCGGGCTTCAATGTCTTCGGAGTCGCCATGTCCTGGAAGGGCACTTCTTCGAGCAGGGCGCGCACGATGTCGTTGGTGGTGAGACCTTCGACACGGGCGTTGTAGTCGAGCACGATGCGGTGGCGGAGAACGGCGGAAGCGACGGATTTCACGTCCTCGAAGCTGGCATGCGGGCGTTCATTCATCAGTGCCCGGGCCTTGGCGGCGGAAGCGAGTCCGAGGGCGGCACGCGGGCTGGCTCCATAACGGATGCCACGAGAAGCGGCGGACTGGCCGGGGTGGGTGGCATCGACGAGGCGGGCGATGTAATTTCCGACCACCTCGGGAAGATAGATGCGGCGGACGAGTTCCAGCAGCTCCTCAAAGGTCGAGGCATCCATCACGGAATCGACCTTCGGCTCGGTGCCGATCTCGCGATGATTCACGATGCGTTCGAGGGTGGCGACGTTGTTGCGGGTGACCTCGAGTTTGAAAAGAAAGCGATCGAGCTGGGCTTCAGGCAGCGGGTAGGTGCCTTCGAGTTCGATCGGGTTCTGCGTGGCGAGGACGAAGAAGGGCTTGGGAAGCGAGTGGGTTTCACCCAGCACGGTGACGCGGCGTTCCTGCATGGCTTCGAGCAGGGCGGACTGGGTCTTCGGCGAGGCGCGGTTGATTTCGTCAGCGAGGACGATGTTGGTGAAGAGCGGACCGGGCTGGAAGACGAACTCGCGGCGGCCGTTGGTTTCCTGGAGCACGGGATTTCCCGTGATATCTCCGGGAAGCAGGTCGGGAGTGAACTGGACACGCTTGGTGTCGAGCCGGAGGAGTTTTGACAATCCCTTGACGAGTTCGGTTTTTCCAAGTCCAGGCAGGCCTTCGAGGAGGATGTGGCCGCGGGCGAGGACGCCGGTCAGGACCAGGTCGATCAGTTCCTCCTGACCGAAGAGCACCTGGTTGAGGCCGCTGGTGAGTGATCGCAGATGTTTTCCGGCACTGACAACTTCGGTTTCGGAGGCGTATTCCATGGAGTTCGTTTCAAGATCTACGGGAAGCTAACAAACCGTTTGCTGGTGGGAATGAAGATCGCATGAAAAATTCATGGGAGTCCGTGGTCACGAATCAACTTGGACCCGTCGACGAGCTGGAGAAAAAGAAAAGGCGCGAACTCGGGGGATAGTTCCGGATTCGCGCCTCTTTTTAGCCCTGGCCGACAATCTGAATTGGCTCCTTCCGCTTCCAATCTCCCCCCGGAATTTGGTCACGACGAGCGGCAAGACAGATTGCCGTAGGTATGAGAAAGGGTTCGGTTTGCCGGAGCGCTCCGTCGCCTTTCGTTGGTAGTAATGTGAACTTGAATTTCAGCGGAAACAAGCAGCCTGGGACCTCAAATCCGGCCAAGTGGTCGCATTTCCGGCCTCAGGGAGCGAATCCGTCATTCAGAACGAATAGCGGCAGGAGACGTTCACCGCGTTGTTGAAGGTCGTATATTTCCCATCCGAGGTTTCTCCGATCGGGGAAGTGGTGACATTACCGGTGACGGTGCGGCCGCCATTGTAGGCGAAGTGGTAGCCGACGGCCCAACTGAAGCACTCACCACGATGGCCGAAGCCGAGACTGAGCAGGTGGAGGTCGGAGTCCGGGTTCAGTGGCGTGAAGGTCCGGTCCGGCACCGAGTTCTCGCTGTAGATGTATCCGGCACTCAGGTAGTAGCCATCAATGAGCTGACGGGTGACGCCGAATTCGTACATGAAGCTCGATTTGTAGCGGAAGGGGAAGGTCTGGTTGCCGCCGAAGGTGCCGACAAAGGTGGCGTCGTTGACTGAATCCCAGTCGGTCCAGTCGAGGTTGAACTCGAAGTTCCACTTGTCATTCGGCCGGTAAGATACGCCCCCGACGATATACATCGGGTAGTCCAGTTCGGTGGTGGTCTTGCTGTAGGTGCTGAAGGGTTCTGCGATCGAGGTGCCTTCGTATTTGACCTTGGTGGGCGAGCGGTAATTGAGGCCGAAGGACCATTCCTGAACCGGATTCCAGAGCGCGCCCAGATTGAACCCGACCGCGTAGCCGTTGCCTTCGAATTCGAATTCGTCATTCGGCACAAGCCCGATGCGGCGCTGCAGGCTGGCTTCCGAGTAGTTCAGCGTGAGGCCTGCGGCCACCGAGAAGGTGGAGTTCACCTGATAGGCGAGGACTGGATTGAGGGTTGCGTAGAGGATTTTCCCCTTTTCGGCGACCGTGGAGAATGGCGTGTCCTTGTCGTAGTCGATGCCGAGTCCGTAGGGGGCGTAGACGCCGAGTCCGTAGGAGAAAGGGGAGTCCTGCGGCGAGAAGGTGTAGTAGATCTGCGGCACCGCCTGGAAGCTGGTCTTGGTGCTGGCGCTTTCTCCGGTGAATGAATCGTAGTGGACGTCTGTGGAGATGAAATAGCTGCCCAGGCTCAGGTTCTGGCCTTCCAGCTGGGTGATGCCGGCCGGATTGTAATAAATGGCGGATGGGTTGTCGGCTGTGGCGGCGAAGGCGTTTCCGCGGGCGATGCCTTCCGGGTCCTGATTGGGAAGCCGGAAGCCCACCGCTCCGAGCGGGCAGATGCTGGCGGTAGTGAACCCCAGGACAATGGGGAGGATGGCGGTCGAACGTTGGCGGCTCATGGCTTCAGGGAGTTCTGGCGGGGATGGCAGGTTTTGATTTAGAAGGAAGATCTGGAAGAGGAGAAATCCCCGGGCGTGGTGACGGGGAAATCGAGCTCGATTTCACGAACCCAGTGACGAACCCAGGCCTCGGTCACATCAGGGCAGGTCGTCAGGTCGGGATGGGCCTGGAGGGTGAGTGTCATGCGACCCTGAAAGGTCACACAGCCGGCTCCGAGGTGCTGGGAGCGCAGGACCGGAGGGGAAAAGAACCAGTCGCCTTGGCAGCGTGGATCGGTGATGCTCTTGTCCCAGTCCCAGATTCCGAGGTTGGAGAGTCCGCCGATGTTCCATTGCGAAATGGCGCGATCCGTTCGAATGAGAAAGCGCTTCATGGAATCCGAGCACAGCTTGCCCGTGCTGTAGGACTTCCAGTTGGCGCAGTGCCTGCCCTTTTGCAGCTCGTTGTAAATCCTCCGGTGGACGGCCTTCGCCCCGTCAGAAGCCATGATGCGGATGGCGATGTAGCTGGAATGGTTTTCGACGTCGGTCGGCTGCGTCACACGGCCACGGAGGTTCACCGGCACCATCCATGGCGTGGCACTGGACGGGTCCTGCAGATAGGGCCGCACGGCGCGATCAAGATGACGCAGCAGGAGCGAGTTGACCGAGACATCGGCATTGCGGGCGGCCCAGCGGATCTTGGCCGTGTCCTCCTCGCTGAAAACGTGAACTGCGACTGCGGGTGGCGGTTGGTTGACCTTGTCGAGTTTCGGCCCCTGCTTCAGCGATTTCCACTCAAGGCGGTGACGTGGGGCCAGCATGCCCGGCAATGCCCTCAGAAAGGATAGCCAGGAAAGTGCGGCCGGGTGGGGAATCTTCGGGAGATCTCCCACATCAGCTCCTCTTTCCCTGAGCAGATGCGCCAAGCCACCGATCCCGTCGAATTCCGTGTGGGGCAGGAACATCCACTCGATCTTGTCAGCGCCCGGGGCCAGGTGGCCAAAGCGAATGCCAATGAACTCGTCCATCGACTCCACTGCTCTGAACCATGGCTTGATCGGGTCGTTGGATTCGGTCGGTGGGGGCATGAAAAGTAAAATGGTTAACTTTGTTTAAGGAAAAACCCTAACAGAGGCCACCTCAAATCTGACAATCCGGACTTTTCCCGCAGTCCAAAATGCACACGGGTAAAGAAGCGCTTCCTTAGTCCGCAGGAACCGGATCTCGAATCCGATGATGCTCAGGACTTTATAGCTGTCCTTGATTCAAGCTTGGACGCTTTGGTCGAAAGGCAACGCCTGAAAAAAAAGTGGCCGCAGGAGGTCCCCACCTCCTGCGGCCGAGATCATCAACCCTATCGCTGCGGGGGCAACGGGAAGGCTGACAACTGCTGTTCACCCTAACATGAAAACGCGCACGAATGCGGTCTTCAAAGGGAGTAGACCCTTCATTCGCGAGGATGTTCAAAAAATCATTAAAATTTCTCAAATTGATTTCGAACACGCTTGGGGTTGCGCCGGGAGTCCTTCTGGCGCAAGAAACAGCGAGATGACGGGACACGAAATTCGCGAGACGCTGATCCACGCCGGAGTGGTTCCCAACCGCCAGCTCGGTCAGAATTTTCTGGTCGATCCCAACTGCGCCCGATGGATCGTCTCGAATCTGGAGATCACTCCGGACGACGCGGTGGTCGAGGTCGGCCCCGGCACCGGTGCACTGACCGAGCACCTGGTCGGGCAAGTGAGGCGCCTGATTCTGATCGAATTCGACGCCAAATTGGCGGCCATGCTCAAGGCCCGCTACGCCCACGATCCAAGCGTCGAAGTCCATCACGAGGATGCGGTGAAGTTCGATGTGAGGACCCTTTTCAAACATCGTCCGCTGAAATTTCTCGGAAATCTTCCCTACTCCTGCGGCGGGGCGATTCTGAAAAATCTCCTGACCCGGCCCCACCCCTTCGAGCGTGCGGTGATCATGCTGCAGAAGGAAGTGATCGAGCGTCTCTGCGCGGTTCCCCGCACAAAGAGCTATGGCACCCTGACCTTGAGGATTCAGAGCGGCTGGGAAGTGAAGTCGCTGCGAACCGTCCCGCCCGAGGCTTTTTTCCCCCGTCCGCAGATCGATTCCAGCGTGGCAGTGCTGCGTCCGAGGACCAAGGACGTGCTGCCATTTGATGACCGCCTGTTCGATGAACTCCTACGGCGGGGCTTTGCGCAGCGGCGGAAGCAGATGAAACGGCAGATGCCGGAGACGCCGGAATGGGAGTCGGTAGCAGAGGAAATCGGGGTGTCGGCGACATCTCGTGCCGAGGAGCTTTCACTGGATCAGTGGATCGCGCTGGCCCGCGCCTACGATCCGCATCCTTTGAAAAATATTCCCCAGAAAGATGGTGAGGTCTTTGATGTGGTGGATGAAAACGACCAGGTCACCGGGCAGTCCACACGCGGGGAGGTTCAT
Source organism: Luteolibacter sp. (assembly GCA_031411755.1). GTDB lineage: Bacteria > Verrucomicrobiota > Verrucomicrobiia > Verrucomicrobiales > Akkermansiaceae > Luteolibacter. Next base: position 5,202 of record JANOBS010000219.1, read on the forward strand.
GCCAAGGGGCTCTTGCATCGTGCCGTGCACGTCTTCGTGATCAATCGTCGCGGCGAGCTGCTGCTCCAGCGACGCTCGATGCTGAAGGACTCCCATCCCGGCGTCTGGGACTCCAGCGTTTCAGGACACCTCGACTCTGGTGAGTCCTACTCCTCGGCTGCGCTACGGGAACTGGAAGAGGAAATGGGGATTACTGGAACGGAGCCAGTGGAAATCGCCAGAATCGCTCCTTCAGGGGCGACGGGCTGGGAGCATATCCGTCTTTACCGCTGCGACCATCATGGATCGCTCCGCTTTCCCTGTTCGGAAATCGATACGGTCGCCTGGTTTCCAATCGGGGAACTGAAGGCTTGGATTGACGCCCGCCCAGAGGACTTCGCCAGCGGGTTTGTGGAGTGCTGGAACGTGGCGGCGACGTTGCTTCGGAAAGACTGAGATTACCGGGTTGTTACGCAAGTTTTTCAAAAAAACTTGTTTTCTGCCGTTTATTTTTTAGAAGTCTGGAGTGTAAAGCTCTGATTAACCAGCCATCCCTATGAAAACTGCAACCTGCGCGCGGCCGTCCCAGCCTCGTTCAACCTCGGGTTCATTACGGTTGCGCCATCCCAGATGGCGGCCCGGAATGACACTTATCGAGCTGACCGTAGTGATCCTCGTGCTTCTCACCCTGATTACAGTCCTCTTCATGAGCGCCAAAGCGTGGAAGAGGGGATCTGACCGCACCCTTTGCATTATGAACCTCCAGAACGTCCAGAAAGGCGTTCGAGGATACATGAACTTGTATGGTTTCGCGCCGGGGCAAACCGTGACTGGCTTGAAATCAAAAGTCATTGGCCTGGGTTGTTTCGTTGAGAAGGAGCCGGCATGTCCGAAAGAGGGCACCTACACCTACGGTGGCGATTTGGTGCCTGCGGTCGGCGTCCTTTACATGACCTGCTCGCTGGCTGCCAGCGAGACGCATGAGCCAAGCAACTACATCGATTGGTAATCCTGAATTGCGCAGGCAATCGGAATTGGGCACGATTCGGTCCTAGGGCCGATGAGTGTTTCGCGAGCAGCCACATCCTCCGGCGAGGGCTACCTTTGGGGCATCTCGCTGCTGGTCTCGCTTGTCCTGAACGGATTCCTGTTTTTCACCTTCAGTGTCATCGCTTCGAAACGGGTCTCCGTGGTGCTGCAGATCAAGCCTGAGCCTGTTGTTGATCAGCTGGCTTCGATCCTGGTAATGCCGGAAAAAGTGGCCTCAGGTGGTGTCCCGATCCAGCCTGCAGCGCTGGTTCCGCCACGCCCCGCTCAATTTGCCCGCACGTCCGAGGATCAGGTGTCGGCCCGGCCTGAGAAGCCGGCTTTCATTGGCGAGCGGGATACCGAGGCGACCAGTGACCGCGCCCCGGATCCGACCGCCGAGGCGATGCCTTCCCAGAAAGGAATCGATCCCATCCAGGGCGAAGTGGAGACCACGGAAAGCCGATTTCAGGATGGTGAGCCCGGCGACTCTGGACAATCAAAGCCTGCCGAACCAGTGGCCGAGCTTACCTCGCCTACTCCGGAAACTCCCTCGTCTGGATCTCCGCCAGCAGTTGAAAAGCCGGTCGAGACTGATGCGAAGCCGGGCCCTGAGGCGACTCCCATGACGAGTGAAAAACTCGCCCAAGGACCGAACCCGATCGAGGTGCCTGTTCAGGGGGATCCAAAGGATGACGAGCCCAAGCCGACTCCTGCCAGCCGCGTGGCCGAGGCGGAGCAGCCCAAGCCTTCAAGTCCCGTGAAGGAAGCCGTGCAGGAGAAGCCCAAAGAGGCAACTTCGGCCGGGAACGCCCCCGGATTCAAGGGCTACCAGCGAAAAACCCAGATCAGCGGTTCGATTTCACGGACCGGAAAGAGCGCGCTCGCCGTGGAAAACTCGGCGATGGGACGTTACCAAGCCGCCTTGAGCCGCGCCGTTGAACTGGAGTGGCAACGGAATTGCGTTCGTTATCGCGACTACATCACCCCGGGCTTCCTCACCGCCCGCTTCGTTGTCGAGCAGAACGGCAAGGTCCGGTCGGTGAGCTTCGTCGAGCCCGTGCAAAGCAGCGAGGTGCAGAAAGGATTCACCCTGAACGCCATTCGACAGGCTGCGATCCCGGCGATGCCGGCCGACCTGAAGAAGGAACTAGGCAGCGATCCGCTCGAACTCATATTCAACTTCTATTTTTAAGCCGATCCACGTGGGCGGTTTTTTCGAACAGCATGAGGATTGGGCGTCGAATGGTCCATCGCTTGAAATTCATGCGAACCTTTCCCGGTAACTGCTGACAACGTGCTCCGCTTGAGATCATTCCTTCCAATCTGCGTCCTGTCGCTTCCCTTTGCCGCTGCGCAGGAGAAGGTTTCATACGCCCGGGAGATCCTGCCCATTTTATCCGACAAGTGCTTTTACTGCCACGGGCCCGACAAGAAGCACCAGAAGGCTGACCTCCGTCTGGACCTCCGTGCCGACGCCATCGCTGCCCATGCGATCAACCCGGGGCAACCGGAGAAATCCGAAGTTCTCAGCCGCATCTTTTCCACCGACGAGGAAGAGGTCATGCCTCCACCTGAGGCCCATCGTGAACTCTCGGAAAAGCAGAAGGACCTCATCAAAACCTGGATCAAGCAGGGCGCGGAATACGAAATCCATTGGGCCTTTGTCGCCCCTCCTGCGAGTGTTCCGGTCCCGGAAACGGCGGATAAATCCTGGTCGAAGAATCCCATCGACCAATTCGTGCTTTCCCGTCTCGAGAAGGAAAAACTCAGGCCCAGTCCAGCGGCTCCGCCCGAGCGTTGGCTACGCCGTTTGACCTTTGATCTCACCGGTCTTCCCCCCACCCAGTCGGAGCTCGACGCCTTTCTCGCCGACAAATCTCCAACCGCTGCGGAGGCCGTCGTGGATCGCCTTCTCGCCTCGCCCCGCTTCGGGGAGCGCATGGCGACGCCTTGGCTTGATGTCGCACGCTACGCCGATTCCTTCGGTTACCAAGCCGACATCGGCACCGAGGCGTGGCCCTACCGGGATTGGGTAATCAACGCCTTCAACAACAACCTGCCTTTCGACCAATTCATCACAGAGCAGCTTGCCGGCGATCTGTTGGAAAACCCCACCCGCGACCAGCGCCTCGCCACCGCCTTTAACCGCATCCACCGTAAGACCAACGAGGGCGGCTCCGTGCTCGAGGAATTCCGGCAGGATGGCATTTCCGACCGCGTTCACACCGTCGGCACCGCCTTCATGGCCCTCACCTTCGAGTGCTCCCGCTGCCACGATCACAAATTCGACCCCATTACCGCCAGGGACTACTACTCGCTTGGCGCATTTTTCAACAGCATCGAGGAGGCTGGTCTCATTCAAGGCGGGGAGGATCGTGGTTCCGTCCTGCCCCAGCCAGCTCTCCAGCTTCCCAGCGGAGATCAGGAATCCAAACTCGCCGGCCTCCGTTCCAATATTTCAGCCGCCGAGTCCGCGCTCGCCGATTTCATCAAGGCCGCCGAACCGGAATTCCAATCCTGGCTTGCCTCGGACAAACAGTTTCCGACGCCCGATCTTGCCGCGCTTTTCCATTTTGATGAAACCACCGGCGCAGCCCTTAAGAACGAAATCGACGCGAAGAAACCTGGCAAAACCGGAGGCAACCAACTGGCGCCCGGGAAATCAGGAAACGGCATCCTCGCGGATGGTGACAATCTAACGAATCTCCCCGACCTCGACATCGCCCATGCCGATCAGCCGTTCTCGTTCTCCATCTGGCTCAAGCCCGCCCAGCTCCATGAGCGCGCCGTGATTTTCTCAAACTCGTCCTCGTTCGATCTTCCATTCTCCGGCTACGAACTGCTGCTCGAGAACAACCACGTCACCTGGACCCTCCACCGCGAGCTTCCCGGCTGCGCGGCCTCCATCACCACCGAAACGGCAATCCCCGACAAGCAATGGACGCACATCGCCGTCACCAACGACGGCTCGCGCAAGGCTTCCGGTTTGAAGATTTTCCTCAACGGCCAGGCTGTTCGCACCACCGTCGCCAGCGACAACCTCACTCGCGATTTCCAAATTGGAAACGGTCTCAACTTGATGGCACGTGGCCGGGACGTCGGATTGAAGGGCGGCATGCTGGATGAGGTCGCCATTTATCTGCGCGCCATTTCCGCCGTCGAGGTTACCGCCTTGTTCAGCGGAGAGCCGGTCTCCGCAGACGGTGACCCCGCCGCTCTTCGTGACTACTTTTTTTCCGCTGTCAACCCAACCGCCCGAGACCTTGCGGTCAAAGTCAACGCCGCCCGCGCCGCCTACCGGACAGAGGAATGGAACGTACGCGAGATCGTGACGATGCGCGAGTCCGCCACCCCGGTTCCGGCCTACGTCCTCATCCGCGGCGACTATGCGACCCTCGGTGAAAAAGTCAGCCGAGAAACTCCGGATTGGCTACCGCCTTTTCCCAAGGACCAGCCCCGCAACCGTCTCGGATTCGCGAAATGGCTCACCTCGCCGGATCATCCTCTAACAGCCCGCGTCACCATCAACCGCATCTGGCAGGAAATTTTTGGAACAGGGATCGTCGCCACCTCCGACAACTTCGGGCTGCAGGGTGCGCAGCCCTCGAATCCCGCGCTGCTTGATTGGCTCGCTCGCGACTTCATGTCCCACGGCTGGGATCAGAAGCGCGCGATCCGCCAGATGGTCCTCAGCGCCACCTACGCCCAGGATTCCACCGTCTCACCCGAACTCCGCGAACGCGATCCTGCGAACGTCCTGCTTGCCCGTGGCCCATCACGCCGCCTCACAGCTGAGATGCTCCGTGATTCCGCCCTCGCCCTCTCGGGACTCCTTTCCGAAAGGATCGGCGGCGAACCAGCCATGCCTTATCAGGCGCCTGGCTCGATGTGGAAAGTGCTCAACAACTTCCTTCCTGACTACAAGCAGGACACGGGCGAGGGGCTCTATCGACGCTCCCTCTACACCTTCTGGCGCCGCACCACCACGCCGCCGAACATGATGATCTTCGACGCCACCACGCGCGATGTTTGCGCGACCCGTCGCCAGGTCACCAACACCCCGCTCCAGCCACTCGTCATGCTCAACGACCCGCAGTTCGTCGAGGCGGCCCGCAAGCTCGGCGAACGCATCCTGAAAAGCGACGGAAGCACCGATGAGGCCCGAGTGAAATGGGCTTACCGCGAGGTCCTCGGGAAATCACCGACTCCTGCGCAACTCGCCATCCTGTTGGACCTCGTCAACGAACAACGCGGGTTCTTTAAATCGAAACCCACCGACGCAGCCGCGCTTCTGAAGGTCGGTGAGTCCAAGCCCGATCCAGCTCTCGACCCCGTCGAAGCCGCCACTTTCGCCGCCCTCGCCCAGAGCCTCCTCAACCTCGACACGAACATCACGCTCCGGTGAACATCGAACATCGAACGCCCAACATTGAACCTCGAAGGAAGAGAGCGAAAAGCAGCCATCCCTCTTCCCTGAAAACTGAACACTGAAAACTAGCAACTCCTATTCATGTTCGAAATCACCCACCGCCATCTACTCTCCCAATGACTTCCATTCTCCGATCTCCCGCGCTCGCCTCTGCTATCTTTATTTCAGCCTCCATCACCCCCGTCATGGCGGACGATGCTGACAGCCCCGCGCGCGCCGCTTATCCCAAGCCGTTTTCCCGGCCTCATTCGATGGGGGATGACTACGACACATGGCGTGACGCGACAGGCCCTGACGTCGGCAAGACGCCTGTCGACATCAGTCGCTTGCCGTCTCGCGTCGATAACTCCACCCGCCCGCAGTTTCCTCCGATTTACAAACAGAAGGGAGGAGCCTGTGGTCAATTCACGGCGGTTGCCTCGATCTTCACCTACGAAATGAACGTGCTGAATGGCACCGAGGCCAGCACCACCGCCACGCAATTTCCCGCCGATTTCTCCTGGAACATGTGCAATGCCGCCGATAGCGCGCAAGGATCGGAAGCACATCATGGTTGGGAAGTGGCCAAGCAGATCGGAATTCCCACCGTCCAATCCTACGGGCGCGTGGAAGGGGACAAGGACAAGATCGGCTCGTGGGCCAACGGTTACCCCATCTGGCGCGAAGCGATGGAGTATCGCGTCGC
>JANOBS010000220.1:0-4655 GCA_031411755.1 Luteolibacter sp.
CGACCGCGCGTGCGGCGGAGCTGGAACTGCCCAAGGATGCTCGCGTGGTGCTGCTGGGGAATGGGTTGGGGTCGCGGATGCTTCGCTATGGGCATTTCGAGACCGAGTTGCACCGGCGCTATCCGGAGCATCATCTGGTGATCCGTAATCTGTGCGACGAGGGAGATACGCCGGCCTTTCGCCCGAATGCCGGACGCAAGAGCCCGTGGGCGTTTCCTGGGGGAGAGAAATTTCGTACGCTCGTGGAGTCCAACGATAACTGGGGTGGCAACTCCGGTGAAGGGCAATTCCCGGAGCCGGACGCATGGCTGAAGCAGTTGAAGCCGGACATCATCGTGGCGTTCTTCGGTTTCAACGAATCCTTCGACGGCCCGGCGGGGCTGCCAAACTTCAAGGCGGAGCTGGAGGCGTTTGTAACCCACACGCTGCAGCAGAAATACAATGACAAGGCCGCGCCCAAGCTGGCGCTGGTGTCGCCGATCGCGTTTCAAGATTTGTCGGCGCTCTATGGGACGCCAAAGGGCACGATGCAGAACGCGAATCTGGCGCTTTATGCCAAGGCCATGGAGGACGTGGCGGCGGCGCATCAATTGCCATTCGTGAACCTTTTTTCCCCGACCAGCGCGTGGTTCGCCCCTGGCAGCAAACCACTCACTCGTGATGGCGCATTGCTGACGGACGAAGGTTACGCCAAGCTGGCCCCGGTCTTGATTGATCAGCTCTTCGGCGCCCGCAAGCCGGTGTCGAAGGCCGACATGGCCGAGCTGAAAAAGGCCGTGGATGACTTCACCTGGATGTGGCTGAGCTACTACAAGATTCCCAATGGCGTGCATGTCTATGGCCGGCGGAACGGTCCATTCGGTCCAGAGAACTATCCGGCGGAACTGCGCAAGCTGGAGCAGATGGTGAACATTCGCGAGCAGGCGATCTGGGCCGTGGCGGCAGGCCAGAAATTCGACGTGGCGGCGGCGGATGCCAAGACCGAGGTGCTGCCGGTGATCGGGAAGGTGGATCCGAACATCAGCTACCTTTCGGGCGAAGAGTCGTTGAAAACCCTGGCGGTTCCGCCGGGGTATAAGATCGAGCTCTTTGCCGACGAAAGTAAGTTCCCCGACCTGGCCAATCCGGTGCAGTTGTCCTTTGACAACAAAGGTCGCCTCTGGGTGGCGACGATGCCCATTTATCCGCACTACCGGCCGGGCGATCCGTTGCCGAACGATAAGCTGCTGATCCTCGAAGACACCGACGGAGACGGCAAGGCCGACAAACAGAGGATCTTTGCCGACAAGCTGCATCTGCCCATGGGCTTCGAGCTTTCCCACGATGGAGTCTATGTCGCGCAGGGGACTTCACTGATCTTTTTGCAGGACACCGATGGCGACGACAAAGCGGATGTGCGGGAGATCGTGATGAGTGGGTTCGACGACCACGACACGCACCACGCCATCTCGGCCTTCTGTGCTGATCCTTCCGGGGCGATCCTGATGGCTGAGGGCACGTTTCTCCGCAGTCACATCGAGACGGCCTATGGACCGGTCCGTAGCTCCAATGGCGGCTTTTTCCGCTACAATCCGGAGCGGCGGCATCTGGAAAGAACCGTGCGGGTTTCCATTCCGAATCCTTGGGGCATCGCCTTTGACCAATGGGGCGAAGATTTCTTTTCCGATACCTCGGACCCACCCGTGCGCTGGATGCTGCAAGCGTCGGTCCAGGTGCCATTGGGTAGCTTTAACCCGACGCCACCGAACCTGCTCTCGGTCTTGGTGCGGCCGACCGCCGGATTGGAGTTTGTTTCCAGCCGGCATTTTCCCGATGAGGTGCAAGGCGACCTGCTGATCAATAACACGATCGGTTTCCTGGGGACCAAACAACACACCATGGCGGATGAGGGCACGGGCTACGTGAGCAAGTTCAGGCAGGATCTGGTGAAAGGGTCCGATCCCAACTTCCGCCCGGTGGACATGGAGTTCGCGCCCGATGGATCGCTGTATCTCGTGGACTGGCACAATGCCCGGATTGGCCACATGCAGCACAGCGCGCGTGATCCGAATCGCGATCACACCCACGGCCGTATTTTCCGCATCACCTATCCGGCCCGGCCACTGGTGAAACCAGCCAAGGTGGCGGGAGCGTCCATCGACGAACTGCTGAAGAATCTCGAACTCCCGGAATACCGCACCCGCTACCGGACCCGTCGCGAGCTGCGCGGGAGAAAGGATGCCGACGTCCTGGCTGGGGTGGCCAAATGGGTGCAAGGCTTGAACAAGGCCGACGCGAACTATGAGCACCATCTCGTGGAGGCGATGTGGGTGACGTGGGGGACTGATCAAGTGAGCGAGCCCATCGTGCGCACCCTGCTGCAAGCCAGGGATCCACGGTCGCGTGCCGCTGCCGTGCGTGCGCTGCGCTACAATGGGCATCAAATTTCCAAACAAACCGAACTTCTCAAGACTGCCGCTGCCGATGAAAATGGCCGGGTGCGGCTGGAGGCCATTGTGGCCGCGTCCTGGCTGGAAAACGCCGCGGGGAGCAGCGTGCTGGAAGCCGCCGCCGCCTACAAGGCGCCGAGTGGTGAGGCGATGGACAAATGGATCGCGCCGGTTTTCAAGACCGCGTCAGCATTTCTGAATGGTCAGCAGATCAAGGCTGAGCCGCCTCCGGTCTTTGCAACGGCGCTGACCGGAGCCGCCAAGGAGCAGTTCCTTCGCGGCTCGGAAGTGTTCCTCCGCGATGGACATTGCGCGACGTGTCATCAGAAGGACGGCAATGGCCTGCCCGAAGCGCAGTTTCCGCCGCTGGCCGGCAGCGAGTGGGTGCAAGGCAGCGAAGACCGCCTCATCCGTCTCACGCTCCACGGCCTGATCGGTCCCATCGAAGTTAAAGGTGTGAAATATCCCGGTGCCGTCCCCATGACGCCATTCAAGTTTCTGAGCGATGCGGAAGTCGCCGATGTCCTGACCTTCGCGCGCAACGCCTTTGGCAACCAAGCCGCCCCGGTCACGCCACAAGCCGTCCAGAAAGTCCGCGCCGCCACCAAGGACCAGCCGAGCTTCTATCCCGCCACCGAGTTGCAGAAATAGGCGCGGCCAGCTTGGGTTTCGCGGTGCCAGGCAGATGCCTGGCATCTTTTTCAGTAATTCTCGTCGTGCCGTGTCGGGACATGCCAATACAGTCAACGTCTGGCAGAGAAATGGAGGACTTCCGTGATTGATGGAAACTTAGTGATGACTCTCGAACTGGCCTGCCAGAGTCAACGCGTTGAGCATATTGTTCGCGGCCGGAAGTTGGTCGGCGTTTACATCGCATCCGAAGGTGTTGAGACCGTCGAGACGCATGCATATGACCATTTGTTCCTAGAGGATGATTGGGAGTTCCGGCGTTTGGCTGAGATTTACGAGGAGCACAGCCGGGAAGCATTGGCTCGTCTCGTAGATTTCGGGTTGCGTTCGAAGAATCCAGAGGTGGTGGAAGCCGCCAATGATTTCAAGAATGCCAAACAAGACGCGCCGTGACAGAACCTCACCAGCCGCCCGGGTTCGACGATTTTGAAAACCTTCCCGGACGGTGCGGCGGGGCAACCAGTGAACTGCTAGACCCTCAAATCAACAACGCGATCTGCTCTCCGGGGCCGTGGACGCCTTCGATGAGGATGCCTTCGACGTCGGCGGTCTTCGAGGGGCCGGTGGCCCAGATGATGTTCGGGCAATTGTCGAAGCTGGCGATCGCGTCCGGGATGGTGCGGACGATTTCACTGCGCTGGATGCAGGCGACGTGGATCCACGGCGAAAGCGCGGCCAGCCGGCGTGAGGTGCGGAAATCATCGATGACCAGGCTGCCGGATTCCGCGATGGCTCCGGTGCCGCGGGTGATGCCGAATTGGTAGTCGTCGTAACGCTCGCGATCGAACTCGGTCTCGACGGTGTATCCTGCCGCCACGAGCTTCGATCCGACGGCGTCGAAGAGCTCGGGATCGCAGTAGCCGTGCTTCGAGCCGTCCTTGGCGAGAAACTCCAGCAGCTCATCAACGCCTGCCATCGCCTTGCCGCTGACGGCCTTGAAATTCCGGGAGAAGATTTCCCAAAGGTCGCTGCCTTCGAGTCGCGGGGCGGAGTGAACGACCGAGATGTCATACTCCGGATACGCGGCGCGTGTTTTCAACGCCGAAGTGGTGGAGCGGAGCTTGGAGAAGATGGAGTCGCGGGACACGTTTTTGAAAGAGTGAGTGGTAATTGGTAAATGGTGAGTGGTGGACGAGTTGAACGATTTACCATTCACGACTCACCATTCACATTCTTCCTTCCCTTCAGCCACTTGCGGAAGTCGCCGCCGTGCCAGTCGGGGAGGGTTCGCTGGCCGAGCCAGTCCTGAAGGGGTTTCACTGGGGCGACCTCGATGGGCAGGTGGTTCATCGCCTTGCTCATGGTCATGGCGGTGCGCCAGAGCGAGGGGCTGGTGGCGAGCACGCCGAAGGGAGTCATCGGGATGGCTCCGGCGGAGGGAACTTTTTCCCGCTTCGCCTTGTCGCGCAGACGGAGGAGCAGATCGGGGATCGGGATGTCGACCGGGCAAACTTCGTTGCACGCGCCGCAAAGCGAGGAGGCCTTTGGCAGGTCGGCGAGTTCAGGAAACGATCGCCGAAGAGGAGAGGGGAAAGC
>JANOBS010000221.1:0-3597 GCA_031411755.1 Luteolibacter sp.
CTACGCGCTCCGTCAGGCCGGTGCGACCGAGGTGATCAAGGTCGGCGGTGCGCAGGCGATCGCGGCGATGGCGCTCGGCACGAAGTCGGTGAAGCCGGTTGACCTGATCGTCGGCCCCGGCAACCGCTTCGTGGTGGAGGCCAAGCGCCAGCTCGTCGGAGCGGTGGCGATCGATCTCCTGCCCGGACCGAGCGAGGTGCTGATCCTGGCCGACAAGACCGGCAACCCGGACTTCATCGCCGCCGATCTTCTCGCCCAGGCCGAGCACGGCGGCGACAGCGTGGTCGGCTTCCTCACCGATTCGAAGGCGCTGTTAGGCAAGGTCATCAAGGCGGTCGAAAGGCAGTTCGCCACGCTTTCACGCAGCAAGATCATCCAGGACGTGCTGAAGTCCGGCACCTTCCTGCTGCACGTGAAGTCCTTCGACGAGGCGATCGCGATTGTGAATGACTTCGCGCCGGAGCACCTTTCCCTGATCTGTGCGGACGAGAAGAAGCGTCTGGCGCAGGTCCGCACAGCGGGAGCGATCTACGTCGGCAACGACTCGCCGGTGGCGGTGGGGGATTTCCTCGGCGGACCGAGCCACACCGTGCCGACCGGCGGCGCGGGGAGGTCGTTCTCGGGCCTGCGCGCGGATCATTTCCAGCGTCGCACCAGCATCGTGAGGCTGGACAAGAAATCGGTCGCGAAGTCGCTGGAAGTCGTGAAGGAGTTCGCCCGGATCGAGGGTCTGGACGCGCACGGTCGTTCGACGGCGATCCGTCTGGAGTCACCGCGCTGAAGAGCATGAGCGGGCTTGTCGACAGCACCCGGCGATACTCGGCGAAGCGGTTCGCCGCTGGCGCGATGGTTTGCCCTTCCTGCCTGCAACGACTACCCGAGACCGTGAACCGCTGTCCCGGCTGTGATTTCACCGGTGCGGATACGCTCGCCCTTTTTCCTCAACCTCTGCCACCGCTGCAGATGGTCCTGGATGCGGCGGGACTGTGGTCGGACTCGGAGCTCCCGCAGATCAAGGAGCGCGTGGAGAAGCTCCAGCTGCGCTTTCCGCAGATTCACTGGAGCCTGTATTCGCTGGATGCCGGAGAGGTTTCTAACCTGCGTCTGTTCGGATTCTGGTTGCTGAACGCGAGCCCGCTGGCGGAAGGCGAGACCGACGAGCAGAGGGCCTGGACGGTCCTGGTGGTCTTCAATGGAGCGAGTGGAAAAGTCGCGCTGGTGCCTGGATACGGCGTGGAGCCCTGGGTGCCGGATGTTCAATGGCAGCAGGCGCTTTCAACCATGGCTGCTGCCTGGAATTCAGGAGATCGCTTGCGTGCGGTGAGCCGGTTTTTCGAGGCCTCGGAGAAAGTGCTTCGAGTGGCCCACACGCGCGTGAGGCGCCAACTTCGGAGAGGAAGATGAACCATGGTGAAGCCCGTCCTTCTTTTCCTGCTGTTTGCCCTGCTGCCCCGATTGGAGGCCGCGGAGCCTGCGTTCGAATATGGATCGCGTCCGGTGACTGGCGTGTTCGATCCGGAGCGCAGCCTTTCTCCAGAGCTGACCGTGGAATTGACGGATGAGCTTTCCAAAGTCCGCAAACGCGATCTAGCGGATGTGCTGGTGGTCGTTCTGCCGACCACCGGGGAAGTCCCGCCCGAGCATCTGGCGCAACGATTTTCCGATGCCTGGGGCAAAGGCCCGCTGCATGCGGTGGTGCTGGATGCGACCAACCGGACCGATGGCCCGTGGATTCTCTTCGGGGGTGAGGTCATCCGCAGCGATCACAACGAGATCATCCCCCAAATGGCGAAGGACATCCTGCGGCGTTCGCATCAGGAGGCGGATCGTGAATCCTCCCTCCGGGCAGCGGCCTTCGAGGCATCCGACATGCTGCGCTACCTGCTCGGCAAAGTGCAGACGCAGGGGGAGGCCTTCCGAACCGACCGACTCCAGAAGGAACTGGATCTGGAACATGAAAAGCGAATCCGGAAATTCGCGCTGTACGGTGGAGCTGCAGCGCTGCTGCCGGTGATCGGCTTCGTCGCGGTGCTGATCATGGGACTGCTGCGGCGTCGCGCTGCCCATTTCCCGCCGATTCTCTGGACGCGTCGATTCGGGGCTCCCTACGCCGGGGGAAACGATGCGACCCTCGATCTCACCCGCCGCCCACCTTCGTCATGAACGTTGCTCGTGTCGTTTTATCGATGGGCCTTCCTGCGATCCTGCTGGTGGCCTGTGATTCGAAGACTCCGGCGCCAGTCGGGGCTCATACCTTCGCCGCGGCTGCGGATACTCCCTTGCTGAGGATTTCCACGGGGGATTTCTGGAAGTACGAGGTGCGCGTGGAGATTCCAGCAGGAGTGACAGGACGCGAGGCGGCGGCGGTCGATGTCACGCATGGACGCACGAGGACCTTTCTTGGGAAGGTCCTCTTCATCGAAGGTGAGCCGGAGGCCGAGTGTTTCGAAGTGATCACGCCCGGATCAGCCCCAACCCGCGAGTTTGTCGCGATCTGGGACGACCGGGTCGAGCTTCTTGGGGAGATGCTGATGAAAGGCCCGGAAAGCCGTCCGATTGTCTTTCCCAAGCCGATCCTTTTCATTCGCGCGGGACTGAGGGCGGGAGACAACATCGAAATACCTTCACTCACGTTCGAAGGCAGCGGCATGGTGGCACCGCGAAGCTGCCGGGTCATCGGTCGCGAGGAGATCGATGTGCCCGCTGGAAAATTCCAGGCGATCCGCCTGTTGATGGGCTCGATCGATGGAAAAATCGAGACGCGACGCCTGCTGTGGTTTTCACCGGGTGTCGGAATCGTGCGCGAGGAACGGGTCCGCTACGCCGACGGCCGGATCATTGTCCGGGAGACGCATGTCCTTTCGGAGACGGGGCATGGGCAGAATTAGATTCAAGAATCCAGAATCCAGAATCCAGAATCCAGAATCCAGAATCCAGACGGAAAGGAGTCGCTCTTCTTCATCCTCTGGTCTCTGGAATCGGGAATCTTGGTTGAGAAAAAACAAAGAGCGCAGCCCGCTTTCGCAGACTACGCTCCTTTGTTTGGGGGGAGATTTGGGGGGAGAATTTTTCCTAGGCGCGGCGTCGGCGCAGCACCAGGGCTGCGGTGCCGAGTACGCCGAGCAGGGCTGAGCTTGGTTCCGGAACCGCTGCCTGCTGCCAACTGATGGAATAGAGGCCGGCACCGTCGCCGGAGCCTTGGAGATTGATTAGAAAGGACTGGGTCTCGAACAGGGCAGGCTGAACCGTGAAGTTCTCGCCAGCGGATACTCCGACGAAGTCGAAATCGACCTTCAAGGGCTCGGCTCCCAGGAATGTGACCTTGAGGGCGTCACGCTCGTCGAAACTAAGTGAAGGAGCAGCCGAGCCGTTATCATTTTGATAAGCCGAGTCCACCACGAGGGTGGAGCCATTCGCCGCATCGAAGCGGACATCACCGTATCCTGGGACGAAAATCACCAAAGGATCCGAAGGCAGGCTGGTCCCTTCATAGCCGACAAAATCGAGCGTGAAGGCGTTGGAAACGGCTGTCGGGCCGCAAAAAAGCGCCATTGCGAGCGCAATTTTCAGTTTCATGGGGTGGGGGGAGTTCGGGGG
>JANOBS010000222.1:0-3372 GCA_031411755.1 Luteolibacter sp.
CGAAGGTGTTGGTGTCTGGCAGAAGCGGACCGATCCGCTGCCAGACCTTGTCGGTCATGAACTCGTAGATCACGCTCACTGTTCATAGGCACGTATCCGCAGAGTACCAGTCCTTTTTCAGACTTTTGAAACCACTTCTAGCAAATTCCATCTTCCCACTTCCCACTTCCCACTTCCCACTTCCCACCGATCACCGATCACCGCGTAGGGTAACACCCCATTCCAAGCACCCGCCCTCCTGCTACTGTGCCGAATGCGGAAGGCAACTCCATCTTCCCACTTCCAAATTCTCACCGATCACCGATCACAATATCAAATGAGCAATCTTATCGTCATGAAAGTCCTGATCGTCTTAACCTCTCACAGCGAGCTGGGTGACACCGGCAAGAAAACCGGCTTCTGGGTGGAGGAGTTTGCGGCCCCCTATTATGAACTGGCGGCTGCCGGGGCGGAAATCACTCTGGCTTCGCCCAAAGGCGGGCAACCGCCGATTGATCCCCGAAGCGAGGAGGCCGAGGCTCAAACTGAATTCACCAAGCGCTTCGACAAGGATGAACCGCTTAAACAGAAACTCGCGCACACCTTGAAACTGAGCGACGTCAAGGCTTCCGATTATGATGCGGTGTTCTATCCGGGTGGCCATGGCCCCTTGTGGGATCTGACCAAGGATGCCAGCTCGATCGCCCTGCTCGAAGCCTTTCAACAACAAGGAAAGCCGATGGCCCTGGTGTGCCATGCGCCCTGTGCCCTGCTCCACGTCAAACTTCCCAATGGCGACCCTTTGATCAAGGGCAAGAACGTGACCGGATTTGCCAACACCGAGGAAGCAGCCGTGAAGCTGACCGACGTCGTGCCGTTGCTACTGGAGGATGAGTTGAGAAAAGCGGGCGGAAACTACAGCAAAGGCCCGGATTTTGGAGTCTATGTGCAAACCGACGGTCTGCTGATCACCGGCCAAAACCCCGCCTCTTCCGCCGAAGCCGCCAAAGTCCTGCTCAAATTGCTAAAGCACTGAAATCAAGCCTCAGACTTCGCGATTCGCCGCGGCCTCTGATCCGGATTCCTCTCTCCACTTCAATGTTCGACCTGTCCATCGTAGCTCAAGCGAAGAAGGATGTTGGACGTTCAATGTTAGACGTTCGACCTGTCGTTCGAAGCTTCAGCGAAGAATGATGTTCGATGTTCATTGTCCCCCGCCGGGATTCTCGCGGAAATCCCTTGCAGTCCTGCATCCAGACTCCGGTTTCAAATCAGCCTCGGACACTTGATCTTCGGGACTGATCACTTTCAGCCACAACCACCATTGGACAGACCACAAACCTGCACGAGTAGTACCTGATGCATCGGACGGGAAAAAGATTTGCCGTCGTGTGCCACCCCCACCAACCACCATGAAAACCTACCTGATACCTGCCATTCTGGCTCCTCTGTATTTTTCTTCCTGCGAGGAGAAACATGTCACGATCAATCCGGCCGGCGAGACCAAGACGACCATCATCAAGGAAGCTCCCACCACGACCGAGAAAAAGACGGAAACTGAGACGAAAACCGGTCCCGATGGCTCCGTGATCGAGAAGAAAGAAACGACTGAGAAGAAATAAGTGCCTCCAACCCCTCCGGATGGAGGCTCGAAAGCCGGCCGCGTTCAAACACGCGGTCGGCGGTTTTATCGCCAGCTCAAAGGCCTTCGGATCACATCGGGATTCTCGCGGAAATCCTGTGCAGTTAGGGATGCAGACCCCGGTTCCCAATCAGCCCCAAACACTTGATTTTCGGCACTACCCCCTTTGAGGAACAAAAGTTAAGGAGCGTGGACGTCTCCGTCCACAGCAAGCCTCCCTTATAGTCCCCTCTCCCATTCAACGTTCAACCTGTCCTTCGTAGCTCCCTCGGCCTTCTTGGCCTTCGTAGCCATCGCGAAGTAGGCGGCGAAGTGGGCAGCGAAGAATGATGTTCAATGTTCGATGTTCCTCCCCCTCTTCCTCTTCGTTTCTCTCAACTACGACGTTCAATGTTCGATGTTGGACGTTCGATGTTGCCCCCCTTCATCCATGGCCCTCATTCCAGAGATCATTGTGAAAGAGCTGGCGTAGCCCTTACTCCGGACGGCTCAGCCCCAGAAGCAGCAGTTCTCATCCTCATCCACCACCGCGAGGAACTCATCGAAGAACACTGCCTCAGGATGCGGCGGATAGGAGTGCCATTTCAGATCCGCCCGCATCAAATAGATCTTCCAGCGGTTGGTTCTGCCGTTGTAGGTCGCCTTGGCTACGGGCTCCTCGATCGTCTGTGTCTCGTCGCGCCAGTCCGGACGAATCGAATGGATCACCACGCTTTGCCCCTCGATGCGCCAGGCAAGGTCGACCTTGGCGCGAATCTCCACCGGCGGGCGACGCCTGGCCATGAATTCCGCCATCGACGATTCGATGGCAGCGGTTCGTTCCGTGGTGAAAGCCATAGGAATTGAGATTTGGGTATCGTGATTCTACTAATACGGAACATCAATACCGTCCGCCTTCGCGTCCTTCTTCCACTCCGGAGTCCGCGGCATCGTTAGCGCATCGGCCATTTCGCGCACTTGGATGGCGAGATGCAGGTAGTCGGGATGAAACTGGTAGATGCCGTGCATGTATTGGTTCCGCAATCTTGGCAGGAGCGAGGCAAGCGTCGCTCCATCGCTCTTCAAGATCGGAACTTCTTCCGGCTCCTCGCATTCGAACATCCGATCAAACGCCCGTGTCCTCTCTTCATCCGTCCTTGGCGTGAATGATTCATGAAGGGTCCGGATCTCGGAAAAAATGCCGTCATGGAATAAACCTTCTTTCGCTCCTTGATCGAGCAATTGGGTGAACTTGTCCTTGTCCGTCGCTTGGTAATGAATCCTCAGCATCGCTTCCAGCCCGATGACCGCATGGAAAAGCATCGGTCCCAGCAGATAGTAGTCGTAGGCGCACAGCCGCATCAATCTTCCCGCACAATCGAAAAAGCCTTCAATTCCATACGGCGAACCTGAATCCCGCCGCATCCATTCCGCCTTCTCCTCGATCCACTCCACGGTGATGCCGTAGACCTTCCAATGCGGGGCGGGTTGCAACCGGAGTTCGTTCATGTCCACGTCCTGCTTGATCATCACCTACTACTTCACCAGATAGCCCAGCGCTTTATTTGGAGTCTTGGGATAGTGATAAAGTCCACCCTTCAAATACGACTTTGTCTTAATCACGTTGGAGAAAACCTTCTCAAATTGTTCCCTCGTGAACTTGTAAGTTCCCTCGGGAGTTTCGACCTCAAAGAAATCGGAAGCTGCCAGCTTCTCAATGATCTCGCGGCGGAAGGCCAGACGGCTGTAGGGGTAATGGCTTGCGGATTTCA
>JANOBS010000223.1:0-1604 GCA_031411755.1 Luteolibacter sp.
GCGCCGAGATCGATTGGGATGACATCGAGGCCGACCTCATCGCCTCCGACCTTGGTGTACGCCTTGCGGGAACCATCATCGAGGAACTGAAGGAACTCGGCCGTCAGATTTCCGCAGATGACGTGGTGGACGTGACGCGGAAACAACTCGCAGCACGTTTACCTGCCGATGCAGCACCACTGGCCCCGCGCCCGGATGGAAAGCCGTTCGTGATTCTCGTCGTCGGGGTCAACGGCACCGGCAAGACCACTTCCACCGCCAAGCTCGGTAGCTGGCTGAAGCAAAAAGGCCACCCGGTCATTCTCGCCGCCGCCGACACCTTTCGCGCAGCCGCCGTGGAGCAGCTCCAGCGCTGGGGCGATCGACTCGGGCTTCCTGTCGTGAAGGGCTCGCCAAATGCCGACCCCTCGTCGGTCTGTTTCAGCGCGCATCAGAAGGCCATCGCCGACCAAGCGGCCTTCCTGCTCTGCGACACCGCCGGACGACTCCACACACGGCATAACCTGATGGAGGAGCTCACCAAGATCCGCCGCACGATCGCCAAGCAGGACGAGACCGCGCCGCATCTCACGCTACTAGTGGTCGATGCCACCACAGGATCAAACGCACTCCAGCAGGCAAAGGAATTCCACAAGGCCAGTCCGCTCGACGGCGTGATCGTCACCAAGCTCGACGGCTCAGGAAAAGGCGGCATCGCCGTGACCATTCACGACCAACTCGGGATCGCACCGCGTTTCATCGGCACCGGCGAGGAGCCTGATGCCTTCGCGATGTTCGAAAAGGAGAAATTCGTGCGCGAGATCCTCTGAGGAGAAATCCACGTCCATCAGTGGACACCCACAAACTGAGCGAACGTTTCCTTCCTCAGATTGGCGATGATTTCATCATGCATTCCGATGAACTTGTCGTGCAGCGGACAATGACGACCATGCCCGCACCAATTCGGGCCGAAGGGGCACATGACGCGCGATTCCAGATCCTCGAACACACTGACAACGTCGAGCAAGGTGATCTGGGAAGCGGGCCTTGAAAGCCGGTAGCCACCGGTCGGTCCCGGCGTGCCGATCACCAGTCCGGCCTGCGACAGCTTCGTGAGGATCTTGGCGATCAACTGGCGAGACATCTCACGCGCTCCGGCAATTTCCGCACTGCCGACCAAACGATCCTCGGAGGAAGCCGACGCCAGAAAACTGACGGCAGCGATCCCTCCTTGGGCCAATTTGCTATACATGAACACCGCAGCAGTATGCCGAAACAACATCACTGCGTCGATCCTCGATTGGGGGAATCGGTCCTTCTGATAATCCTTCGATCCCCTACCCGCAATCCAGTCATTGATCCTCAGCGGTGTATTCACGAAAGATTTTTCTTTATTTAAATCCCACGCAGAGCCAGTCTGGAGTCATGGGGATCCGGCAGACGTTTCCATCAGAAAATGACGATAACCCGATGAATAAGATCCTCCTTTTCGCTGCCTCAAACGCCATACTTCGTGCCGGAACCCCCATCGATCCCGCCCCTCTCGAAGCCAAGGCTGATCCCGCGTGGATCACCCCCACCTTCGACATCCGCGCCCGCTATGAAATGGCGGACATCGACGGCTA
>JANOBS010000224.1:0-1111 GCA_031411755.1 Luteolibacter sp.
CGTCGATGGTGGCTCCGGAGACGAAGATCATGGCATCGTTCTTGACCTCGTTCTTCCCGAGATACATGCCCCAGCGGAAGGAGGTTTCTCCGGCAGGCCGGGCGTAAGAGCCCTCGCCGACTTTCTTTCCGTTCAGATAGACCTCGTAATCCTGTCCGTTGTCGCGCACGCGGATGTGGAAGGGCTTTCCGGTCATGCCGTTGGCGATCACCTTGTCGCCTCCCCGGCGGTGGTTGAGAATGACGTCGCCCTTGTCATTCATGTTGATCTGGACGGACCAGTCGTTCTCGTTGTTCTTCGCCTGGAAAATCGCCGCGCCGTGGGGCTTGATGAAGGTGTAGGTGCCGCTCCACTGATGCCACGCGCCAGTCTTCCAGTGCAGCTCGCTGAAGGCCTCGATGCGTGCCGCGTTCTCGCGATCGTTGCGGACGTTTTCCTCACCCTTGAAGAGCCTGAACACCTGGGTGTTGCCGTCCTCCTGATACCAGCGCGACCATTTCTCGAAGTCCGATCTCGGAATCGCACTGTTCCCGAGGGTGTGGATCTTGATGGCTTTGGGGATCGTCCGCTTGGCCTCCGGGGTCGTTTCGACGAGGCGATTGTCGACCTTGATCTTGGATCCGGTCACCCCGTCCTTGGAATTGTGGCCTTCCGGAAGTTTGCCGCTCTTCTGCAGTTCGGGAAAGGTTAGGTCGGTGCCCGTCTGCGTGAAGAGAGGCGCGGAAAGCGCTGTCTGCAGGGAAAGCAGGCAGGCCACCAAGGTTGGAAACGTCCTTTTCATCATGGCGGTGATGTTTACGGCCAAACGCCGCCCTGACGAACAACAAACCTCATTTTTGGGCCGTTTCGGGCAGCAGTTTCCCAATCGAGGCGCTGACCTGCTCCGCGAGCTTTTCATAGCCTTCCGGCGTGAAATGCACGTCCCCCGCCTTCGTGGAAAACTTCCCGGCAAATCCCTTGCTGAGGGTGAAAAGGTCGTCGGTGGCGATGTTGTGCTTCTTCATCACCCGCGCGGCGACCTCATTGTATTTGGCATCATCGCCGACAAACCTCCCCTCCTCCCCTTCCGGCACCACGGTGGTGCTCGCCCAGACCAGCTTCGCGCCGGTGG
>JANOBS010000225.1:0-3710 GCA_031411755.1 Luteolibacter sp.
CTTGTCGCTGGCGTCGTCGATGCGGTTGTCCTTGAGGGCGCGCTTCCGCATGCGGCGGGCGAGTTCATCACGATCCGGGCAGGAAAGATGGAAGACCTGATGGACCTCGACATGCTCGGAAAGGATCTCAGCCTGCCGGACATTCCGCGGGATGCCGTCGAGTACGAGGAAGTCGATGTCCGGCTTGTAGATGTGGGTATCGCTCCAGTTGATGATCTGCGCATGCCAGAGCTCGATGGTGAGTTCATCCGGCACCAGTTCGCCACGGCTGGAATAATGGACAAAGCGCTGGCCGAGGGGGGTGCGGGTATCAAGCGAACGAAACACATCGCCGCAGGCACAGTGGAAGAAGCGCGGAATGTTGCCGAGGATCTTGCCCTGTGTGCCCTTGCCGGAGCCGGGAGCGCCAAGGATCAGGAACGCGGGAAGTTTGAAATCGAGTGGTTTCGCCATAAAACGTACGGGGGAGGCTATGAAGCGTGTTGGAGCGCCGCAAGCACCGATCAGGAGGTATAGTGGAGAACCGCGAACACCCCGACAGGAATGATCAGCGCCACATCCGCCAGCACCCGCAACTGGGCGGGGCTGAAACGGTCACGGCAACGGCCGAGCACATAGAAAAGCGCGGAGGCAGTCAGGATCGCGATGTAGTAGAAACGCTCGATGGTTTCCGTCCCGTCATCGCGGGAAGCCTTGTAGGCGAAGATGACCGACGCCGCCGCAAGCACCGCCAGAGGCAGTGTGATGGAAAGCTCGGCCGACGCGCTTTCCTCGAGGTCCGGGGTTTGCAGGCTGTATTCCCACACATCGATGGCCGTGATGTTGACGATGCAGAGCACGCCGAAAACGATCACCTCGCGGGTCATGGCAAGATCGAGGAAACGGATCCCGGAAGAATCCATCGCCGGCACATAGACATGAGCTGCCAGAGCCGTGCCGTAGGCGAAAGTAAGTCCGGCGATGATGTTTTTCCCATATTCGACCTCACCTCGCTTCTGCGAACTGAAGATGCTCAGTGCGAAGAATGCCAGCACCAGGACACCACCGAAGATCGCATAGCTGAAGATCTGGATCGGCAGGGCCATCAGGGTGATCAGCACCGCCCCCGATGCCGCTGCGCACCCGCAGATCCGGAACTTCCCCTTATGAAAGAGGTGAAACCGGTGGCGCTCTTCCAGCATTTCCGGCGATCCACTTCGCAGCGAGGCATCGAAGAGCCGATCAAAAATGTAGACCGCCCAGACCGCCAGCCAGAGCACGATGTAGGCCGGTGCCGGCAGGTAGTCCGCCCGCCAGACGCGGGCGAAGACCCACAGCCACAGCACCGCGACCAGCGGAGCATCAAGGCTCAGGAGGTTCGGATACAGCCAGAGGGGAATGCGGCGGCGTTCCGGCATGGAGCGCGGCACAATCTGCGACGACACCCGGTCATGCAAGCGCCCATTTCCCTGCGCCGACATGCAAAAGGACTGCTCGGAGCTTGAGGCTGACCGGTTCAAAAGCCAGCCTCTGGCCGTGTTGATCGTCCGCGACTGCTCCTTCACTGCCATCGACTTCGAGTCCGCCGGAGCCGCTCCGGGCCGGACGGATGCGCCGGTGCAGATCGGGCTGGCGGAATGGTCGCCCGTCAAGGGTTACGGCGGAACCTTCATGTCCTACCTGCGGACCGATCAACCCGTGACCTGGGCGGCGCGGAAAGTCCACGGCATCGGGCCCGAGCATCTGGCCGACGCCCCTGCCCTGCTCTCACTCTGGCCGGAGCTGAAAACACGGCTCGCGGGAGCCGTCGTGGTCGCCCACGGCAAGGGCACCGAGAAGCGCTTCCTGCGGACCTTTCCCGGGCATGGCTTCGGGCCGTGGATCGACACCATGCTGCTTTCCAGAGCTGCATGGCCGGAGCTGAAGGAACACTCGCTCGGCGCGGTCTCCTCGGCCCGTGGGCTAACGGAAAAGATCGAGACCCTGGTCCCGGGAAAACGCTGGCACGATGCGCTCTACGATGCCGTGGCCTCGCTGGTGCTTCTCGATGACCTGATTTCCAGCTTCGCGCTGGAAGAGCAGCCGCTGGACCTGCTGGTCACGCCGGACACCTCGGCGTGGCACCGGATGCGGCGCTGAGGGTCGTCAGCGGGAGGGAAACCTTCCCGTCATGAAAAAACCTGTCGTGTGCGGAGGGCTCCGGAGACGTAACCATGATAGAAACTCCCATGTTCGAGCACCACGAACGCGATGACCTCGCCCTGCTGACTGACTTCATCGCCACCGGCAGCGAAGCAGCCTTCACCGAACTGGTCCGTCGGAACCTGCCTCTGGTCTTCCAGGTGGCGCTGCGACGACTGGGGTCCGCCGCACTCGCGGAGGAAGCCGCCCAGCACGCCTTCGCGTGCCTCGCGGCGAAAGCCTCCGCCGTCGCACGACATCCCGAACGTCTCAAGGCCTGGCTGCACCGCACCGCGTATTTCGAAGCCAGCACACTCGCCCGCAAGGAGACCCGGCTTTCACGACTGCCGGTCATCCCAGAACCCGACACCGAACCGATGAACCGCCCGGAACTTTATGATCGGTTGGACGAAGCGCTGAACCGACTGCCGGAACTCGACCGTGAGCTGGTCCTTCGCCATTGCTGCGAGGGCGAGGACTATCGCCGGATGGCCGCGGCGGTTGGAAAATCCGAAGCCGCCTGTCAAAAGCGCGTCGAACGCGCACTGGCAAAACTAGGTCAAGGACTGGGCGGTGCCCGAACCGCTGGCGCAGTCGTGGCCGCGTTCTCCGCGACGAACCTCAAGGGTCAGGCGATGCCGAATGCCGAACGCATGGCCACTACCGCATTGAAACTGCACACCGCCAGCAGCAGCGTGGCCAGTGCGATTTCCGGCATGAAACTCGCCGCCTGCGCCGCCCTCGCGCTGGCGGGCGGGGCAGCAGGCTGGAAGCGCGAAGATCCATCGCCGACACCACCTGCGGCGGTTCGATCCACCGCATCGCGATCCATTCCCACCGCCACGAAACCGAGCGCCAAGACGGGAGACATCGTGCTCGCCCCACGCCCGGTCAACCTCACCCGCTCCCTGGATGAAGTGCTGGAGTCCATCCAGGCCCGGCGTCTCGGACCGCTGATCGAGTTTTTACCCACGGCCACGGTCTCCGACCTTCGTGCGATCATGGCGGAGGATGATCTCGGTGATTTAGCTGAAGGCCTGGGTAGTTTCGAAACCGCCCACAGCCTCGCCGTGCTTCGCTGGGCGGAACTCGATCCTGCCGGAGCCTTCCAATACGGCAGGTTCCGTAGCATGAGCATCACCTCCGCTGCGCTAGGGAAATGGATGGAAACCGATCCTGCCGCCGCCGCGGCCGCCTGCCTCGCACTGTCGCCACTCGAGCGTCGTGAACTCGCCGAGACCCTGGTTCGGACAAATGACAGTGCCGCCGAAAAACTGGCGGCACTCGATCCGGGGTTGGACTGGACTGTGGAGGAGAACCGCGCGCTATATCCCGACCCTGAAGCCGATCTGGGAAGCGCGGAACGCCTTGTGGAGCAGGTCCTGAGCGGAAAGCGTCGCGACGAACCCACCGGCAAGGAAGCCAACGAAATCCAAGCCGCCTTTTTCAAACTCGATCAGAAAGATCACGAAACCGCCGTCTCCCGCGCCAAGCTCCTTCCCTGGCCTGAGCTTCGGAACCGCGTGCTCACCGGCCTCTATCAGGATCAT
>JANOBS010000226.1:0-11512 GCA_031411755.1 Luteolibacter sp.
GTCGATGTCACTCAAGACAAAGAGGCTGCCATCGCTGCTGTGGTCCAGATGCTCCAGAGCCCACTTGAGCTTGGCGGTGACTCCTTGCTGCCAATCGGAGGAGAGGTAGCCACCATCACCCGCTGTCTCGAGATGCTTTTCCCGGATCTTCGCGCCTGTCGGCAGGTTTTTCAGGAAGAACTCCCGATAGAGCCGCTCGTGGGACGGCGTGATGACGGTGAGGATGTCCATCGAGTCCTCAGTGAGTCCGTTTCCAGAGATACACCCAGCGCTCTGAAACGACCTTGCCGGTCTCGTCCTGAAGCTCGCAGGTCATGTCGATGTCGTTCACGTCCTTGGTCGGATCGAGCACAAAAAAGGCTCTGAGCACTTGTGGCATGTGGAGGTCAGGACTGCGGCCAAGACCGGCGGGCAGGTCGTCGACGTTCGGCATGCTCATGTCGAAGAGCCCGACGTGGAGGAGCTTCACGGCGGGGTTGTTCACGGTGACGACGGGCTTGAGCTTGGTGATGTCATCCCACTTCGGATCGCCGACCTTCTTCTCCGGCTGGAGGGGCTTCGCGAAATCAATCGCCATCAGCACTTCATCGGGCTTCTGGACTGGATTGCCCGATCGCGTGGCCCGCACGGTGAAGAGACCCGAAGGCGCGGGATCACGCATCCAGCGGAGACGGTAGTGGAAGCGGAACGGCTTTCCGACAACCAGGCTCGGCTGAGGTTCCCAGACGAGGATGACGTTGTCGTTCGTTTCGTCGGTGGTCGGCATCTCGATGAGGTGCAGTTTTCCAAGATCAAAGCCCTCGATCGGTTCGACCTTCACGCTCGGGCGGTTGTGATAGGCGGCCTCGACGTCCTGATAGGAGGCGAATGAACGATCCCGCTGAAGCAGCGACCAAGAGCGCGGCTTTTCCATGGTGAACACGCAATGGCGGAACTGGTCCTTGGTGTGCTCCAGCGGACGGTAGTGGAGATTGCCACTCGAGAGCTCCATCTGGAAACCGTCGCTGTCATGAACCTCGGGACGGAAGTCGTAGGGCTTCGGATGCGTTCCCTCACCGAACCAGTACATTGAGGAAAACGGTGCGAGCCCGAGCTGCTGAACGGGGCGGCGCAGGGTGATCTCCGCCTCGATGTCCATGACGGTCTCGACTCCCGGCGTGACGGTGAACTGATAGGCACCTGCCACGCTTTCGCCATTGATGAGGGCCGAGGCCCTGAGCGACTTCGCGTCCTTGGCTGGCTTTTCCAGATGAAACTCAGTGAAGTCGGGAAACTCCTCGGGCACTCCTGGCAGGCCACTGTTGATCGAAAGTCCACGCGCCGAGAGGCCATAGGGCGCGTTCGCCGGGATCGAACGGAAATAGCTGGCTCCGAGGAATACCAGGAACTCGTCCATATACTTGTCAGAGTTCAGATGGGTGCGCGCTCGCCAGCCCGCGTAGCCGGGTGGGGGAGGCGTGCCTTTCGGGACGACCTGCTTGCCGTAGTCGAAAAGGCTCTGGTCGAAGGCCAGCGGCTTGGAAATTCCATCGGCCACTTCGGCGACGGTGACGGTCTTCTTTGCGGTCCAGCCCGGGTGGAAGAAGTCGATCGAGAAGGGCGACTTGTCCCACCACAGACCGGACTCCATCTTGAAGCGGATGTCGCGATGCTGGTCGTAGGTCAGATTCGCCCAGTAGTCGGCGAGGTTCGATTTCTCCGCCACATAGGGCTTGGCGGCCAGGGCGCGGGCCTTGGCGCTGAGGGTGTCGAAGGAAAAGGGTTCGGCATTTGCAGCAACGAGCGGGCAGGCCAGCAGGATGGCGGTGATCAGGGGCGTTCTGGAATGGGTCATGGACCGGGAGAGTTTCATGGGATTCACGGGAAAATGATGGCGGAGTCTTGGCAGTTCGGGTCAACAATGCAAGAAATGGGCGTCGCGGCGAAGTGCCTGCCATCCCCATGAAACTCGACACCTACCTCTGCCCCGGCTGCGGCGATGAAGTGCCGATCAGTCCGCGTGGATGCCCGAAGTGCACCAAGCCGCCGAAGCCTCGCAAGAAGGCGCAACGGCCATCCTGGGAACAGGACAATTACCTCGATGATCTCGACCTCCCGAATGACGATTTTGACTATGATGAATACGTTGCCCGTGAATTCGGGAAGGTTCCGCACCGCAGGATCGGCATCAAATGGTATTGGTGGGTGACCGCTCTGGTCCTGCTGGTGCTGATCATCGCCGGTTACCTCAACCGCACGGCTCTTTTGTAATCAAAAGCCGCTATTTTCCTCATCCGCTGACTCTGGGACTTTCGATTTCGCAGGTTTCCACCATCGACTTTCTTCCACTTGTCTGCTTTCGTGATCGTCAGATGCGTCGCGATTTCCATCCTGTCTCTGCCGGAGTTGCGACCTTGCTGATGCTTGTCGCGGGCAACGCGCCAGGCCAATCGGCGGGGGCCACGGGTTTGGCCAGGGAAGAGCAACCCCGCATCTTCCTTGAAGATCCAGAACTCCCGGGAATGGATCATCTCGCGGTTCTGGAAGGCCGCAAACGCAGCACGGCGCTTCTCTCGCGTGACGCCCAGCCACTCGCCTGGGCGGAGGCCCAGCATCGGGTGGCCATCATCCTCTACAAGCTGGCCCGCCACACTGAGGCAGTGGAACTGCTCCGACAGGTCATCTCCATCAAGGAACGTGAGCTGGGTCCTTACTCGCCCTCCCTCGCCACATCCCTGAGCAACCTGGCAAACTCCCTAGAGTCCCAAGGCAAGATCGCGGAGGCCCTGCCGCTTTACCGCCGTGCCCTTGAGATTGACGAGGTGAAGCTCGAGAAGAGTCATTCATACATCACCGAAGGGATCGATAATCTGGCGAACCTGTCGAGAGTCCAGGGAGAGCGGGCTGAAGTCGAATTGCTTTACCGACGGGGGCTTGAACTCGAAGAGGCGAGGCTGGGAAAGGAGCACCCGCGTTTGAAGAAATGGCGAGGAAACCTTCTCAACGTCATGCGGGGGGGCAAGGCAGGCTGGCTGAAGCAGAGCGGTTCGTCCGCGAGTCGATCGAACTCGAAAAGACGAAACCGGAAAAATGCCGCTCCGACCTGTCGAGGGACCTAGCGGATCTTCTCAGAGCCCAAGGCAAACTGTCCGAGGCCGAGCCGCTTTATCGCGATCTTCTGAAGGTCGACGAAGCGAGGTTTGGCCGGGACCATCCGGAAGTGGCGACTACCCTCAACGACCTCGCGACCCTTCTGCGCGCTGAAGGTAAGCTGGTTGAAGCCGAGCCTCTCTATCAGCGCATGCTGGAAATCACATTTTCCTACCGCATGCGTGAAGGCAAAGCCTTCCGCAACGAAGATATATTGATGAACAACCATGCACGCTTCCTCAGGGACAAGGGTCTCGGCGCGGAACAGATCCAACACGAGGTCGATAAGCTGAAGAAGAAGGCAGGCTGGAACGAGTAAGTGGAGGCGATGCTGGTGACTCTGGTGCCTTGCATGACCAGCGGGATTTCCTATCGACGAATCCTCCTGCCAAACTAGCTTCGTGTCATGCGCTATGTCTTGAAGCAGGAGTTCTGGAGTTTCGGCGATGACTTCGTGATCCGCGATGAGCAGGAAAACGACTGCTATCGCGTCGATGGCGAGATCTTCACGTTCGGCGACAAGCTGAGCCTGCTGGACATGGCCGGAAACGAGCTGGCCTACATCGCGCAACGGGTCTTCTCCTGGGGCGCGACCTATGAAATCCATCGCCCGGGACATGAGGTCAGCGTGGTCAGCAAGGAGCACTTCACCTTTTTCTACTGCAAATTCGAGATCGATGGTCCTGGCCGCGAGGACTACGAGGCCAGCGGGGATTTCATGGATCATGAGTATGAGATCCAAGGGCCCCATGGTCTCGCCGCAACCGTCAGCAAGCGCTGGTTCTCTTGGACGGATACCTATGGCATCGAAGTCGCCGATGACGTGGATCCGGTGCTGCTGCTTGCGGCCGCAGTGGTGATCGACCTCGTCTGCCACGCCGACAAGAACCGCTGACCCAGCGCGTCGACGGAGATTTCCCCGCAGATGGTATGCAAGTTGCGGAGTGGGCGGCGTTCCTGAAATGACCGCTCCGACCCGCAACCTCGTTTATGGCCTGTGCTTCATGGCCCTGATCATGGTCGTGGGCATCATCGGCTACCGCATGGCTGGCTGGGATTGGTCGGACTCGGTCTACATGGTGGTGATCTCGATCTTCACCGTCGGCTACGGCGAGGTCCGGCCGATCCAGGCGGAGGGCCTGCGGGGCTTCACCATGGGGCTCATCGCCCTGGGTTGTTTCAGCGTGATTTTTGTCAGCGGTGCGTTCGTCCAGGTCCTTCTGGAAGGACAGATCCGCCGAGCCTTGGGAGACCGACGCATGAGTGCCGAACTGAAAAAACTGAACCAACACGCCATCATCTGTGGCTACGGACGCATCGGCCGGATGGTCGCCGCAGACCTGAAGGCCGGCCAACGGCCCTTCATCATCATCGACAAGGACCCGAAGCGCCTGGAGTCCGCGCGCGAGGCTGGCTATCTGACCTTGGAAGGGGAGGCGACCGAGGAGTCTGTCTTGATCGAGGCTGGAGTCACCCGTGCCGCAGTGCTTGCGACCGTACTGCCATCGGATGCCAGCAATGTCTTCATCACCCTCAGCGCCCGCGATCTGAATGCCGACCTCACAATCATTGCGCGCGGAGAAGATCCTTCCACCGAACGAAAACTTCTCCAAGCCGGTGCCAACCGCGTCGTCCTGCCGGCCCACATCGGGGCCGAGCGCATCACCCATCTGATCCTCTTTCCGGAGGCCTCCGAGCTCATCGACGACTCCGAGAAGTCCCTCAACCTTCAGGAAAAGCTCAGCGATCTCGGGCTTGAATTGGAGGAGGCCGTCATTCCGAAATACTCGCCCTTTGTTGGAAAATCCGTCGCAGAACTTGAAGGGCTTCACTCCGGTTCGGTCATTGTCGTGGCCCTGCATCGCCAAGGAGGTGGCACCGAACTGCGACCCGGCCGCGAGACCCTGCTGCAAGCCGGCGATGGCGTGGTCGCGGTCAGTCGCGGCTCGAATCTCGCCAAGCTGCTAGATCTGAGCGGAGCCTGACGCCGCTCATTTCCGCTCCAGGGACGGCATCGCCTCCGTCAGTGGAAGCTCTCCTCGCAGCAGCTTTCCGCCAGCACCTGTTAGTTTGAGATAGTGGTCGGGTGGCAGACCGTCATAGGTGAGGAATTTCACGCCATCGCCCACCGGCACGTCGTTGGTGCATTTGAAAATCGCTGTGCCTTCGTCGACCTCATCGAACATCGCCACGTAGATCATCGACGCACCGGAGCGCTTCGCCGCGACGAACTGCGACCACAGAAATTCGCCCTTCAACCTTGGGATCTCATCGAGAGTCTTGTCCTTCATGTTGGCCCAACTGAAGCCTGGAAACACCACCGGCAGAAAGTCGATCTTCCGTTCCGCGCACCACGCCACGTCCGGTTGCCAGGTCCTCTCGCCGTGGCGTTTAGCGTCTGCCGGGGTGCGGTAGCGTCCGACCGTCCACGGGCTCAGCACATCCGCCAGTGCCAGCACCTCCAGCAGCGCCGGATCCTTCACTGCATCGCGATCCTGATTTCTCCAACCGGTCGGCACGCCCAGCATCACCGAGCAGCCGGCCGCTTTCAGGAACTCCACCAGCTTCCGGCACTCCGCCAGTGTGTAGGCGCGCTTGTCGTCGTTGAAGCCGATGCCCCACACCGCGACCAGCGGCTTGCCTTCGTGCCTGAGATACGCGGGGTCTTCGGTGACTTTCATTCGCGTCCTCAGCGCCTTCCAATCCTCGATCACCTTGTCGATCTGCTCCGCGCCCAGGCCGCTGAGGTCATACATCACCGCGTAGGCGCGGCCCGAGCGGTTCGCGCCTTCACGGGCATTTGCCAGCACGGTGTTGCAGTGCCGCAGGCCCTTCGGATTGCCCAGGGTGGTGGCGAACCGCTGCACGAAGGCCCCGTCGATGCCGTAGTCCTTCATCCACTGGAAATGCCGCAGCACGGTCGCTGACTTGAAGGCGCTGAAGACCTCCGCCGCTTTGCCATTGGCCAGCTTGAAGCCGGTGGCGAAACGCTCATCCGCCTTCAGTTCGGAAACATCCGGCCAGAGATCGACCTTCGCATTTCCCGGGGCAAACGGCCCTCCACTTTTCGTCCAATGCACCCAGCCGCGCCCCGCTCCATCGTCCGGCGTGTTGAACCAGCCTTGATAGCCGACCATGATCTTGCCCGTCAGCGTGCCGGGATCGACGCCCTTCACGACCGGTCCACTGTAGGGACGGAGTGTTTCCGTGAGCACGTCCTCACGCGTCGGCTCGGCAAGAGCGGAGAGGCAGAGGAATGGGAGCAGGAACAGCGAGCGCATGTTGGTTCTATCGATGGCCCTTTATCCGGAGCTTCACCAACTCTTTCAGCAGCGAAGAAATCACGTCCATCGGCAGATCCTCAAGCTTCCGGAAGCGGATGCAGCCTTTGCCGCAATTCAGCTTGCCGAGCCGGGAGCGGTAATGATCAAGGAGATCGTCGCAGCAGTAGAGAGCCATGTAGTGCTTCTGTGAGGCAAAGGCGCAGTAGGGCTCGTCGAGCAGGAATGCGGGCATGCCGTAGAGCATGGTTTCCTCGACGCCGGGAGCGATCGAGTGGATGAGCGTTCGCAAGGCCTCCAGTGCGCAACGCCGGTCCTCTGGGATTTCGCCGAGATACTCGTCAACGGTCTTTGCCTTGGATTGCATCGCCCTTGATTGTTCCGAACCTTCGATGCCAATGGCAAGCCCGAGCACGATAGCGCCTTCGGATGGCGGATCGCCGCGTCGGGGTGGAGAAACCCGCACCTGTCGAAGCTGTGACGAAACCCGGCCCGGATGTTGCTATGGGGTGGCATCCCATGCTTTCCCACACTCCCTGGAACATTCTTTCCTCCACAGTCGGCGTCGGCATCCTGACCGATGGCTGGACGCTTGCCGACCTTGTGTTCGAGCCCGATGAAGCCCGCAGCTTCATTGTCGAGGTGGTTTTCGATACCGCCTTTTCGGCGACGCCGGTGGTGCAGCTCGGCTTGTCCGGCTTCGATCTCGATCAGCGGGAAAGCGGCCGCATTTCGCTGAAAACCGGTGCCATCACCCGGTTCGGCTTTCAAGCCGTGATCTGCTCCTGGTCGACCTCGAGGGTCTACGCGGTCGAGTTCAACTGGCTGGCGGTCGGGGCCTGATTTCCCGCTTCCTCTTGCCGCTTCGACGGAAAAGATGGCGTCAGCCAATGACCGATACGCATTCTGAAATCCTTCCCAACCCGGACCGATGGCAGGAGGAACGCCTCCGACTCGAACAGGAACTCGGCGAACGGATCACGCTCGATGCCCTGACCGGGCCTAACGGATCGGAGAAAAGGGGACTGACGGACGATGCGGGCGGGGAAGCCGGATGGCTGATCGCGCAGCGGAAGGTCGGACACCGGCACTCGATTGATGACGTGCTGACCGCCTGGTATGCGCTTCAGGTTTCGCCGAAGGTGGCCGAGCATCTGGATCTGGGGACCGGGATCGGCACGGTGGGCTTGCTAATTCTGTGGGGCATGGGGCCAGTCGCGCGGCTGACCTGTGTGGAGGCGCAGGAAATCAGCTACCGGCTGCTGCAATCGAACATCGATGCCAATAGTCTGCGGTCGCGCGTCGATTGCTCGCACGGCGACCTGCGCGAACTGGCCCTGGAGCGGACCTTCTCATTGATCACCGGCAGCCCGCCATATTTCCCGGAAGGCACCGGCGTCATCCCGAAAGATTCGCAGAAGGCCCATGCGCGTTTCGAATTGCGTGGTGATGTCAGCGACTACGCGAGGGCTGCGGTGAGGCATCTCGCACCGGGTGGCTGGTTCGTGCTTTGCTTTCCCACGCCGCAGAAGCAGCGGGCGCTGGATGGGATCGCGGCGGCTGGATTGAAAGCGGTGAGCCTGCGCGACGTGATCCCACGGGAAACGCTCGGAGCCTTGTTCACTTTGTTCGCGTGTCGTCATGCGGAGGATTTCACCGGTGAAATGAAGGTCGAAGAGCCGCTGGTCGTGCGCGAGCAAAGCGGTCGTCTAACAGCCGGGATGGCGGCGGTCCGGCGCGGCTTTGGTTTCCTCGACGGCGAGGCCCACGGCGGGCATCATCATTTTTGATGGGCTGCGAAAGCTGCCTTCAGCCGGGATGAAACGAAAGCATTGGCCTCCTTCGCTTCGTCCACCACGGCCCCCATCCCAAAAAACTCGTGGGTAACTCCATCGTAGTTCTTGTAGGCCACATCGACCCCATCCGCCTTGAGCTTCTCGGCAAGCATCTGGCCCTCCGAACGTAGCGGATCAATTTGAGCCGTGATCACTGTGGCAGATGGAAGGCCTTTCAAGGTCTTCGCTTGGAGGAGAGCGACTTTGGGATCGCTGGCATCTTCCTTCTTTGCAAAGGTTTGATCGGCAAACCACTTCATCATTGCGGCATTCAACGGCTTGGCCTGCGCGTTCTCGATGTAGGAAGGCGTATCCATTCTGGTGTCGGCGACAGGGTAGATCAGAACCTGATGAACTGGTGCCTGGATACCTTCAGCCTGGGCCATGATGCAGACGGACGCTGCCATGTTGCCGCCGGCACTTTCACCAACCACTGCGACGTTCTTGGTGTTTCCGTTCCACTCGTGGCCGTTCTTCAGTATCCATTGATAGGCGCCGTAAGCATCTTCATGCGCGGCCGGAAATTTATACTCCGGTGCCTGACGATAATGGACGGAAACGACGATGGCACCACTTCCGTTCGTGAGGGCTCGGGCGGATGAATCATAGGTATCCAGATCCGCGATGACCCAGCCTCCGCCATGAATGTAGAGGATGATCGGGAATGGACCGTCTCCCTCAGGCTTGTAGATCCGCCCCTTCAGGTCTCCACTACTCAACTTGATTGTGACGTCCTGGGTTTTTCCGACCTTCTCAATGGTATTCTTGTTCCGATCCTTGAGCAAAGCCATGACGGCATCTGCTGGGGTTGGTTGTTTTCTGGCCTCTTCAGGAGAAAGGGTTTCGATGGGTTTGCCTCCCAATGTTGCAAGCTTTTCCAAAACCTCTTGCATCTGAGGGTTGGGCTTCGCAGGTGGCGAGGTCTGGGCGGAAAGAAAAGCGGATGATAATAGGGGAGCAATTGTCAATAATGATCGAATTTTCATGTCGGAGTTTTTGTGTCGATTGATTTTTTTGTTCGTGGTGAGAGACGATCGGATTTGGATTCGAATTCCGCTTTCTGAAACGCACTCTTTTCTAAGCAGTTGAGACTCCAATATCAGCGGTCTCATTTTTCATCGATTTATATACGATTTCCGTCAAAGATGAGCTTCCTCGCCATTGCATTAAACAAAAGGTGATGGCAATATGCACTTGGCCGAACTCGAGATCCGACTCCGGGTGCATGCCTGCTGGTGCCCTGCTGTCAATCGCGTAACAAATCCACCCAGTGGAAGCCCGCCACGCCGCAGAGGTCCGCAAAATCCGAGGTCTGGCGGCGTGGGATGCCAGCGATGGCGCTTTCGACAAGGCGCTCACCAAGGCCCAGGTAAATGAAGAAGTTTCTCTCTTCATTGTGGGGACCGGTGTTGATCATTCCCAAATACAGGTCGCACTTTTCTGTTCCTGGTGATGCCTCGCCCCGTGCGGGCCAGAAGTAGAGAAATCATTATACCCAGGTTGGGTCCCTATCCAACCGAGTGGATGGCATCGGCAGATGTCCGAACCAATATGCACGATTCGCCTGCACGTTGCATGGCGGCAACTGTAATTCAGGAGCCTAGTAAAACTTCGTTTGGCCGTAGAACTGGCCTGGAATATAAGCTCCTTCGATTCACTCAACATCTGGCGCAAGCCATGCAATTGAATAATCTCCAACACCAAAAACAAATGAAACCACTAAAAATCACACTCGCCACTGCATCCCTCGCTCTCGTCCTCTTCTCATCCGTTCAGGCCGAACCTCCCGGCAAAAGCGATGAACCCGGAACACCAGCAGCGAAGCAGATGCAACCCAAGGATAGCATTATGATGCAGGATGGTAAGGTCATGGTCACCAAGGATGGCAAGACGATGATGCTCGAAAAGGAAGTGACCCTTGCAGACGGGACCAAGATCATGCCGGACGGTACGGTGACCATGACCAACGGGAAGACCTCCAAACTTGACGAAAGCGATATGGTCACCATGGAAGGCAAGATGTCGAAGCAGGACCATCTCATGATGAAGAACGGCAAGGTTCTGGTCATGAAGGATGGAAAGACCATGACTGTGGAAAAAGAGATGACTTTGGACAACGGCACCAAGGTCATGGCGGACGGCTCGGTCATGATGAAGGACGGCAAGTCGATGAAAATGGATGAGACCGACATGATCCTGATGACCGGGAAAATGATCAAGGTCCAGCCGGTCGCAAGCGGTCCGCGCAGCAAGAACTGATCGTTACCGTAATCGACGGGACAGGAAGTCGGCCGTAAAATTGCCGCTTCCTGTTGTTCGGTAGAATGGACGGGGACTGCTCGTAGGGAGATCTGTGCGAGCTGGCCCTGGACTCTAAATTTCCGCTGATCTCCGGCAGCCCTCGGTATTTCCCGGCGGGCGCCGGAGTGATCCCGAAGGATTCGCAGAAAGCATATGGACGCTTCGAACTGCGAAGCGATGTCAGCGACCATGCCAGAGCGGCGGTGAGGCACCTGAGTGCCGGTGGCTGATTCGGGCTTTGCTTTGCCACACCGCAGAAGCAACGGGCGCTGGACGGCATCGAGGCGACGTGCTTGAAAGCGGTGAGCCTGTGCGAAGTGATTCCACGGGAAACGCTCGGAACCTTGTTCATTTTGTTCGCCAGTCTTCATGCAGAGGATTTCACCGGTGACATGACGGTCGAAGAGCCGCTGGTCGTGCGCGAGCAAAGCGGTCGTCTAACAGCCGAGATGGCGGCGGTCCGGCGCGGATTTGGTTTCCTTGATGGCGGGGCCCACGGCGGACATGGCGGAGGATGTGCTTGAGTTGGTGGGGTGGGGGCCGTTTGCTGGCAAGCCATGAGCGATCCTGTCTGCCCGATGTGTGAGATGACCGACGTGCTGACCCACGCCGACCATTACGAATGCGCCACCTGCGGTCACGAATGGCCCCTCGCCGCCGAAGCGGATGCCCCTGCGGGCGACCGGATCGTGAAGGATGCCTATGGCAATGTCCTCGCGAACGGCGACATCGTGGCGATGATCAAGGATCTGAAGCTGAAGGGCTCCTCGCAGACCCTCAAGGTCGGTACGAAATCCAAGCCGATTCGTCTCGTCGATGGCGATCATGAGATCGACTGCAAGATGGACGGTCTCTCGATCGCGCTGAAGGCGATGTATGTGAAGAAGGTGATGGCTTGAGGCTGCCGTTTCGGGGCGCATCAACCGTCACCTTTCCATTCGCCGGAATTGCTCCGTTACCTGAGTG
>JANOBS010000227.1:0-5893 GCA_031411755.1 Luteolibacter sp.
GAAGGTGTTGGTGTCTGGCAGAAGCGGACCGATCCGCTGCCAGACCTTGTCGGTCATGAACTCGTAGATCACGCTCACTGTTCATAGGCACGTATCCGCAGAGTACCAGTCCTTTTTCAGACTTTTGAAACCACTTCTAGGCTTGTTGCGAGGATTTTTCCGGGCTTGAGAATGGTGGATCCTGAAACAGAAGAACTTGGAGAGGAGGTCGGTCTCCCTCTATCGAAATACGGATGTCGAGGCACCCCGGAATTCAACGAGGCCTAGGCCTTTCGGGTGAGAAGCGTCTCGATTCGGGCTCCAGCGCGGAGTCCGGACTGCCATTCCTGAGGGAAAATGGACAAACCACTCTTTGCTCCCAAAAGCAGCCCGAGCAGCAGGCCACGCGCTGCAGAGTCGCCTCCGAGGCGGGCGTTGACCTCCAATCCTTCGAATGACTGGTGCTCGAATTTCAAGGCCAACGCGATCGTCAATGGCGCAGCACTTTTCACATCACACCCCAGCCCGAACTCCGCAAGCCGTTCCGTCGACCATTCATCGGTCGCGAGCGCGGATTCCAGATCCGGTGGCAATGACGAAAGACCGGCACCTTCCCGGAATGCCTCTCGAAAGGAAGCACCGGCCAGGACTCGCCGCGTGGCGATCATGAAAAACTCTGCCGCGCCGGTGACGTGGGGGTCGCCGTGGGTGAGTTGGGTTTGAGCTGCTGCTGCCAGGAGCGCGGCTTCGTCACTTTCGAGATTGAGTGCGAACAGGGCTGCGATCCGTGAGGCTCCGCCGAGGTCGTGGCTGTCGGAGGGGACGTCCAGACCTGCGGAGAAGTTCTCCAGCGTCCGGCGCGTGGCTCCATCGCGATAGCTGTTAGGGTTGCCATTCCAAAAGGCCATCCAGTCCTCTTTCCAACCGTCGGGATCGAATTTCCCGCGCTTCGAGATGGACTCCAGCAGCACCAGCGTCTGGTCGCCGTAGTGGGTGAAATCGCCAGCCTGCTTGCCTGGGTGGTAGGCGCTACGAGGGGTATCGTAGGTGGTCACGCCTTGCGGATAGAGTCGGGCAATCTCCTCCGCATCATAAATCCAATGCGGGCCGAGGGCCAGGGCATCACCGATGAAGGCGGGGAGGATGAGGTCGCGGATGGCGGCTGGATCAGGCATGATGTTCCTTCGCCTGATGAAAGGAGTTTGCAAGGGATTTCAACGGCGGCCGGGCGGAGAAGCGCTGCCTCTCCACCCGGACCCTTTCGATCTCCAGCCCCTTCAGACCGGCAGCTCGAAGCTTTTGCGGTAGTCGTCCTTAAGGAGGGCGTTGGCTTTCTCGGCTCCGGGGCCGGTGAAGGTTTCGGCCTTGGGGTCGATGGTGAGGGCTGCGCCGAGTTTCAGCGGGGTCTTGGCGAGGTCGATGCCGTTCGCATCGAGGTGGGCGGCGAGTCGGTCGACGGCTTCGCCGGCGGGCTTCGGGAAGGCGCTGCGGATCTTGTCGATGGGCGAGTCGCTGCCGAGATTCCAGGAAATGTTTCCGATGTGGGCGAGGGCGGCGGAAAGGTGGCCGGACTCCGCGCCGTGGATCTTGCGGGGTTTTCCGGAGTGGACGGCATCGACCCAGTTCTGCATGTGCGACTGGCTGCCCTTGAAGGATTTCAGGACCTTGCCGTCCTTGTCATAGACCTCGCATTTCGGGCCGTGGCCGCCGCTGAGCCAGCCGCCTTCGCATTCGATGAGGTTGCCGAGGGACTGGCCCTTGAAGGAATCGACGCCGCCCTTGTAGTCGAGCCCGGCCTTCGGGAGGCCACGGACTTCGAAAAGGATCGGCACCGGATCGTAGTCGAGCCAGACGAGCTGGGTGTTGGCGACATCGCCATCGTCGGAGTAGCCGAGACGGCCGCCGACGGAGAGAACGGACTTTGGCAGGCCGGGATCGCCGAGGGCCCAGCGGCAGACGTCGAGCTGGTGCGGGCCCTGGTTTCCGAGGTCGCCGTTTCCATAGGGGCTCTGCCAGTGCCAGTCGTAGTGGAGCTTGGCGCGCATCAGGGGCTTCACCTCGCGCGGGCCGCACCAGAGATCGTAGTTCACGGCGGGGTCGACGGGTGTGGGCGCGGTGACTTTTCCGATGGAGGGCCGTGGCTTGTAGCAAAGGCCGCGGGCGAGGGTCATCTTTCCGATGTTGCCGGCCTTGACCCAGTCGATCGCCTCCTCCCAACAGGTTTCCGAGCGGCGCTGGAAGCCGTGGTGGATGACGACCTTGTGCTTCTCCTGGGCCTCGGCGAGGCGGCGACCTTCCCAGACGTTGTGGGAAACGGGCTTCTCGACATAGACGTGCTTGCCGTTGGCGGCAGCGGTCATGGCGATGAGGCAGTGGGTGTGGTTCGGCGTGGCGATGACCACGGCGTCGATGTCCTTCGACTCGCAGACTTTACGATAGTCATCGTACTTGGCGACGGTGACGTTCTGCTTGGCAAGGGCGTCGACCTGCTTGTTGAGGACCTCGGGATCGACGTCACAGAGCGCGACGAGTCGGGCGCCCTTGGTTTTCAGCAGGCTCTCAATGTGGCCCTTGCCCCGGCTGTTGAAGCCGATGACACAGACGCGGATCTCGTCATTCGCGCCGAGGGCGCGGGCATGCGGGGCGAGGAGCGACCAGGTGCCGGCGAGGGCGGAGGCGGAGAGGAAGCGGCGGCGGTTGAGTGACATGGGATTATTTGGAAAAGGTGGTCCAGTGATCGGCGAGCTTGGCGTTTTCGACCGAGCCATGATGGAGAACAACGAGATAACGGAAGGTGAGGCTTTCGCCTTTCTTGATGACCTGGTTGCCGAGGGTCTTGTCCTTTTTCGCCTCGAAGTCGTGGATGCCAAAGGGATTTGCGGCGAGCAGGCCGTAATCGCGGGCGTGCCACCAGGTGGGGTGACGAAGGTTTGACGGGTGATCCATGAGGGCGATCACGGCGGGTTCGCCTTTTTCATCAGGACCGTTGAAGGCGACCCAGTTCGAGCGCTTTCCCCAGCAAGCGTCGTCGGCGAGGCCCTCGCTGTTGACGATGTGGCCCTTCGCTTCCGGACCTTTCAACCGCAGGGTGCGATCCATGCGGATGCCGATGAAGCCCTCCTTGGTATCGCCGAAGGTCACATCGGCGGTAGGGGCGGTGAGCTTGCTGGAAAGCTCGATCTCCAGGGTGTCGGCGTCGGTTTTCCTAAAAGTGTAGGTGCGCGTCTCGACAAGCTGCGTGGCGCCATCGGCGGTCCAAGCGAGATCGACAGTGAACGAGGCGGAATTTTCCCCGGCCTTCGAATCCGAGAAGCCACGGTGCTCGATCTTCGGATCGCCCTTGCCCTTCCAGGCCCAGAAGTCGAAGCCATTGACATCGCCATGGGAAAGCCAGAACGCGCGATGGTGCGGGTGGTCCTTTTCCTCGGTCGGGGCGTCCTCACGCATCGGCCAATGCCGCGTCAGGCAGGCACCGCCGGGGGAAAGCAGCGGATCGAGGTAGGGCACGCGGGAGTTGGTGCGATACTCGGTGACGAGCTTCTCGCCGTCGAACACCTTCAGCGAGGTGTCGGTGTGCTCGGTGCGAAAGGCAGCCGATGCGGGTAGCGCGGCGGCGAGGAAAAGCGGGACGAGAATTTTCATCATGAGGACTTGGAAAAGTGGACGACTTCAACAAACGTTGGGTGTTGGGTGAACTTTTCGGGAATAACCCGATTGTGTCAGCCTCTCATGCACGTTGATGAGCGAGTTCCAACAGTTGGTCGATGCCAATTATCAGGCGCTGTTCCGCTTCGCGATGTCTCTGGCACGCGATTCGGACCGGGCCTGTGACCTGGTGCAGGAAACCTTCTGCCGCTGGGCGGAAAAGGGCGACCAGCTGCGTGACCGCTCGAAGGCGAAGACCTGGCTCTTCACCACGCTGCACCGGGAGTTCCTTTCGCAGCGCCGCCGGGCCTCACGTTTCTCGGATGAAAGCGTCGACTCAATGGCGGAGCGGCTTTCCGAGCAGGAGGAGGAACCAGAGCGCCAGATGGACGGTCAGCGGGCCATCGAACTGCTCGGCGCGCTCGACGAGACCTACCGGGCCCCGCTCGCCCTGTTT
The DNA here is from genome assembly GCA_031411755.1 of Luteolibacter sp. Taxonomy (GTDB): domain Bacteria; phylum Verrucomicrobiota; class Verrucomicrobiia; order Verrucomicrobiales; family Akkermansiaceae; genus Luteolibacter. The sequence continues at coordinate 4,082 of JANOBS010000227.1, forward strand.
TACCTTCAGCAACACAGCTACAAACAAATCGCCGAGATCCTCGAGATCCCGATCGGCACTGTCATGTCACGCATTTCACGAGGCAAGGACCTGCTCCGCCGCCAGATGGTGGACGAGCCCTCGTCCGCCCCGAAAAACATTCTCCAACTTCAACCGGAGGCTTTGAAAAAGACCCATGGATAAGGAACAGGCACGCATGATCCTGCGCTCCTTCCGCCCTGACGGCGCTGATGCCTCAGATCCGGATTTCGCGGAGGCGCTGCACCTCGCGGCAGCAGATCGCGAGCTTGGCGAATGGCTGGCCCGCGAACGCGCCCAGGACGCGGAGTTTTCCGAGGCTCTGGCCCGGGTCGAGATCCCGGACAGCCTGCGCGAGGAAATCCTCTTCGGACTCGCAGCGGAGCGTGGCGAGGTGCCGATGCCGCACGATGAGCTGGACCGTGCCTTCATCGCCGCGCTTTCCGACATCCATCCCCCGGAAGAACTGCGTGCGGAAATTCTCGCGGTGATGTCGCCGGGCAAGGTGGTGAAGGGACCGTTTCCGTGGTTCCGCCTCGCCCTGCCGCTCGCCGCTGCGGCGGGATTCGCGCTGGCGATTCTCGGCAACACTGGAAAGCAGGTGCCACCGGATGGCAAGATCGCCAAAGTTCAGGTCGAGGCCATCCAGGCCGGCTTCATCAAGACCTTCAAGGCACCTGACTTTTCGCTGGAAAAGCAGAACCCCGACCATGAGACGATGTTTTCCCATCTCCGGGATCGTGCCCTCCCCTGTCCCGGCTGCGACCTGATCCCCACCGGCCTCCAGAAAGTGCCGAGCCTTGGCTGCCGCGAACTCATCATCGACGGCAAGCGCGGCTCGCTGATCTGCTTCAACCGGGGCGCGGACGGCATCGTCCACCTCATCATGTTCCGCCGTGAGGACGTCTCCAGCGAAGTGTCCTTGGATGGCAAGCCGCGCTTCGACCAGAGCGGTGGCTGGGCCGTCGCCTCCTGGGGCACGGCGGACTCGGTCTTCATCCTCGCGGGAGACATCACGGTCGAACAACTCGCAGGTCTGTTCTGAAATGCGTGCTGCGGCTTGCTTCGCGGGCCATAGCGTGCTTTCTCCATCGCATGGCAAACGCCGGTGACCTTTTCATCCGCATCCGCGGACTCGAACAACGCTTCGGGTCCCAGGAGGTGCTGCGCGGGGTCGACCTCGACGTTTTCCACGGTGAAACCCTCGTCCTCCTCGGCGGCTCCGGCGGTGGGAAATCCGTCCTGCTCAAGCACCTCCCAGGCCTGCTGAAACCCCGCGCCGGCACGATCGAGGTCGATGGCGTGGAGATTTCCCAGATGAAGGAGCGCGATTACGGCCCAATCCGGAAAAAAATCGGCATGATGTTCCAGGGCGGCGCGCTGTTCGACTCCCTGACCGTCGCCGAGAACGTCGCCTTTCCCCTCCGCGAGCAGGGCATGAAGGACGAGAAGGAAATCCTCCGCCTGGTGAGCGAGGCCTTGGAAATCGTCCGCCTGCCCGGCCAGGAGGAAAAGCTCCCCTCCGATCTCTCCGGCGGCATGCGGAAACGCGTCGCCCTTGCCCGCGCCGTCGTTTCCCGCCCGGCCTGCGTGCTTTACGACGAGCCGCACGCCGGGCTCGATCCGATCACTGCGGACTCCATCGACCACCTCATCAAGGACCTCCAGAATCAGCAGGGCATGACCAACATCGTCATCACCCACGAACTGCGCAGCGTTTTCCGCATTGCCGATCGCGTGGTCTTTCTCAAGGAGGGCAAGGTTTACTGGACCGGCACGCCGCAGGAATTCCAG
>JANOBS010000228.1:0-1310 GCA_031411755.1 Luteolibacter sp.
GGCGGATCAGGTCATGACCCTGACCCTGCCCGTGCGCACCGGCGCCACCTTCACGGCCAACTCCGGCGACCAGGTCTCCGCGCTGATCGATGCCCTCTATTACAAGATCGAAGGCGATGTGAATCTGGGAACCTTTGCCAACACCATCAGTGAAGTCACTCCTGCGATCACTGCCGGATTGCCCACGCTCTCCACTGGCTGGACTTATCGCACCTTCCGGGATGCGGGCACAGTCCCAACGGTTCCGAAGGTCTTCCTCCGCGCGAAGATCAGCGACACACCCTGATCGGTTCGACTAATCCTCAAGACAAGCGGCGCGGCGGGATCCTCCTGCCGCGCCGTTTTCTTTTCCAGAATTTCGCGGGGGGGACGCCTACCTTCGTCAGGGAGTGCCTTTCCAAGTGATGAGTGCATGAATCTGGCTCTTTCCCGTCTCGACCGGCGGAAGTCCTCGATCTGGCGAGTGTTTTCCGCCTTCCCACGTATTTTCGAGAGACAAAGTTGCCTAGGCGGCGGTTTTACAGGAGAAGATTTCCAGCCGAATGACCCAGCTCCTTCTCGACCCCGCCCGCCGCACCGGATGTGACGACCTCAAGGCCGTTTCCGATATCCTCGACGGGTCCGCCCAACGCCAGCGCTCTCCCATTGATGACCTGCTCGATGCTGGCTTGGTCGATGAGGAGCGCTACATGAAGGAGCTTTCACAGGACCTTGGTCTTGAGTGGCTTGACAGCATTCCGATGCCCGAGGCACCGCTGCCTCTTCGCGAGGCCTGCGGTCCGAGAATCGCCCTGCGCCACCGTTTGCTGCCCGTCGGATTCGTCGGGGAAGGGGAGTCGATGAGGTTGAAACTCGCACCTTTGACCCCTTCAACCTCGTCGCCCGCCAGGCCGCGGCTCAGGAGCTGCCGATGGCGGTCGACTGGTGCATGGCCTCCCGCCGCCGGATTCACGAGGCCCTGCGCCGCCTTTACGGGGTGGGTGCCGATACGTTCGAACAAATTCTCGAAGGTCGCGAACTCGACTACGACAACCTCGAAGCCTCCGACGAGGCCAACGTCATCGACAAGGATGACGACGAAGAAGCGAGCGTGGTGAAATTCGTGAACCAGATCATTCGCGAGGCCCTCGACCAAAAGGCGACCGACATCCACGTCGAGCCGCTCAGCAACAACCTCCGCATCCGCTACCGTCTCGACGGCCGATTGCTGGAAGTCACGGTGCCTGAGAACATCAAGGCGCTGCAAAGCTCGGTGATCGCGCGTTTGAAGATCATGTCGCGCCTCGACATCGCCGAGCGCCGCCTGCCTC